>CAIKBD010000092.1 GCA_903825565.1 uncultured Anaerolineales bacterium
TCTCACCATGCCGTAACAAATTCCGCGCCCGCTGACGACGGTGGGCCAATTGTTGACTCGTTCCGAAAGGTCTCATGTGCATTATTATCGCACATTAACGACCTCTCCGGACATTAATTATTGAAGATTCAGTAATTCTTTGCAAAGTCATAAACAATCTATTCCAATATGGATTATCCCAACGCAGACTCCATATGGGTTGCTTTTGCGCGCCCCATCTCTCTTTAAAGAATTCCAGAGACCTGATATTATTCGATCCACCCATGTTAAAGTAAAAAACCCCTTCCTCACACGCCTCACGAATTGCGTGCGACAATAATACATCGGTTGCAAAATAACGATCGTGGGCTGAGTCTCTTACTCCGTGCCAATAAAACCATTCGTTAGCGTCTTTGAAAAGAAGGATTGCGGCAAGTAATCGTTCGCCTTTGAATGCACCGACAAGGGATGCTCCACTGCACTCATTGCTAAGTTTGCGGAACAAGGGTAGTGGCTTGGGATGAATGTCCTTGGACTTGACCCAGTTCAAGTAGAGTGCTTCATGCTTGTCCAAATCTTGTTTCGTTTCGAGTTTTCTAACTTCTAGCTCTGCCCCCAATCCGTAACGTACCTGTTGGCGTGTTACTGATTTTGCCCGGGCAAGCACTTGGGCATAACTTTGACCAGCTATTATGAGAACATGTGTTGCCGAAGTTCTCACTTGACAGTTTTTGTCTCCGAGTCTAATCAGAGTAGTCTGTAAAGTATCCTGAGTGTTATAACGAATATTCCAAATCAAATTCAAAGTGTTCCATCTTCCGCATATGCTGGAGACGGTTGCAACGACTTCATTCTGCAAATCAAGGTTGTTTTCTCTGTTGCCCCAATATAAACCAAGCGGCGATAATCGGTAATTGACGAGTCCAAGTTTTCGTGATTTAGTAAACAGAATCCCGAGATCACCTTGAGCACCAAACTTCTCCCATTGCATTCCGTAGGCATCCGCCCATATTTGACAAAATGAAGCTGAGGAGAAGACGGTTGCACTTGTTGCATCAAAGAGAGCCAAATTCAATTGACTAGACGCCATCTTGATTCAACTACAAACTTGCCCCAAACTGGATCGAGTTTCAATAATGCCCGCTCATGAACAGCCGGCAAAACACTTAACTTGGCACAATAATGGACAAAGTCAATATCTTCTCTGGTCATGCGATCACTAATCCAAGGGCTAACATAGTAATCACCCGGATAAAGATTCAGAGCATCGATCTCACCTTCTATGACAACTTGACCGAAAAGATTGGTTGCTTGCACGCCACCATTAGTACTACGCAAATCAAGTAGCGGTATTTCCGAAAGGGAATGAATCAATACGCCAAAAGTTGCATCCATTTCTTCTGGGAATGAGCAGGTCAAGCGAAAGCGCAAGCGATCACGGAATGATATTTGTTGAACAGGATCCCCCAGTGAATCAAGGATTTCTAAACGGACGATGTGCGCGCGTCCACTTCCATTTCTATCTTTCCAATCCTCCAAGTTAATGATTGCCCCATGAACGGAGAGATGAGTCTGTGCCAAGTACAATTCCGTCACATTTCCAACAAGTCCATTCGCTTTAACTTGCCCAGATTCCAATAGAATACCATGAGTGCACAACGACTCCACCGCCGCCATATTATGACTCACAAACAACACTGTCCGCCCTTCCTTCGCCACATCTCCCATCTTGCCCAAGCATTTTTTCTGGAACGCCGCATCGCCCACCGCTAACACTTCATCCACCAACAAAATCTCTGGCTCCAAGTGCGCCGCCACAGCAAATGCCAAGCGCACGTACATCCCACTCGAATAGCGTTTCACCGGCGTATCAATAAATTTTTCCACTTCGGCGAATGCAACAATCTCATCAAATTTTCTTTTGATTTCCCCTTTGTCCATCCCAAGGATCGCGCCATTCAGGTAAATGTTCTCGCGCCCAGTCAATTCGGGATGAAAGCCGGTGCCGACTTCAAGCAAGCTCGCAATGCGTCCCTTAACCTTGACCTCCCCCGAAGTCGGCGCGGTCACGCGGGACAAAATTTTGAGCAAGGTGCTTTTACCTGCGCCATTGCGCCCAATGATGCCCAGCACTTCACCTTGCTTAACTTCAAAGCTCACATCGCGCAAAGCCCAAATCTGCTCACTGACGACTGTTAACTGGCGACTGTTGACTGGCGATTGCCCTATCTTCAGCGTCGGGTCCGGCTTGCCGCGCAGGTGCGCCCACCAGCGGTTCAGGTCGTGCGAAAGCGTGCCGGTGCCAATTGTGCCGAGATGATATTGTTTGCTGAGGTTTTCAACGGAGATGACGGTGGTCATAGATCAAGTTGAAAGTGAAAAGTAAAAAGTGAAAAGTAAATCGAACACTACATACGGTTGACTGCTCACTGCCCACCATCCACCATCCTATACTTTGTACTCGGTTAGCACTTTTTCCACTGCATCTACCACATCTTGCACATCCTGTTGCGCCATCTGCGGCACGAGTGGGAGCGACAACACGGACTCACCAACGCATCGCGCAACCGGAAAATCATCCGGCTGATAGCCATACGTGTCACGATAGTACGGTTGCATGTGGAGCGGTTGATAGTGCAATGCCGCGCCGATATTTTCCGCGAGTAGCGCGCTGATCACCTGATTACGACCAACCTTTAATCGCGCTAGGTTGAGCATCAACACGTACAAATGCAAAACGTGGCGACTCTGTCCGTCGTGTGGACGAAACTGGGTGCGAATCAATCCATTCATTGCGCTGAATGCTTCGTCGTAGAACGCCGCGAGTTCTTCGCGCCGCGCGATGAATTGTTCCTGTTTGCGAAGTTGGTGTAGACCGAGCGATGCTTGCAAGTCGGTCATGTTGTACTTGTAGCCGGGCACAACCACTTCGCTCACCGAAAATGCTTTGGTGTGGTAGCGTTTCCACGCATCCCGGCTCAACCCATGCAAATGGTACACGCGCAATTTTTCTTCAATCGCCGGATCGTCAGTTGTGACCATCCCGCCTTCAGCGGTCGAAAGATTCTTGTTGGCGTAAAAACTGAAATTCGTCAACGGGCTGAACATGCCAATCTTGCGTCCCTGGTAGATAGTGCCGGTCGCGTGCGCCGCATCCTCGACAACCGCGAGGTGATGCGCGTCGGCGATCTCGCGGATACGATCCATCGCGCATGGCATTCCGCCATAGTGAACTGGGATGATTGCTTTCGTGCGCGGCGTGATTGCTTTTTCAATTTGTTTGGGGTCAATACACAAGGTTGCCGGATCGATATCTACGAACACCGGACGCGCCCCAACATGCTCGACTACGTTCGCCGTTGCGCCGAACGTCAGCGAAGGCACGATCACTTCATCGCCGGGACCAATTCCCAGAACCACCATCGAAAGATGCAGACCAGCGGTGCACGAGTTGAGCGCAATCGCATATTTTGCGCCGACATACGCGGCAAACTCATCTTCAAATTTTTTGGTCTTGGGTCCCGTGCCCACCCAACCCGATTTGATCGTGTCTACCACCTCGGCGATTTCGTCTTCGCCAAAATTCGGCGCGCCGAACACGAGCATTTTTTCGCGGGCTGGTTTGCCGCCGTCAATTGCAAGAGTTACAGTCATTTTGTTTTCCAAATCTCACATATCAGACCGGTCAGGTCTCACACGACCCGACCGGTCCCACATCCAACTTCCCAACCATCGAACCACCCAACCACTACCCTTTCCCCACCGGCGATGGCGCAAGCAACCCCGCCAACGCGCCAACCGCCGCCAGAACCCAGTGCGGTCAACAGCTCGGGGATCGGCTTGCCGGCAATCGCCAGAATGATCGCGCCGACAACGGCAAGCAACACAGCAAGACCCAACGCGCCGACGACCATCCGATAGATCCACGTGTCCGATTGTAGTGGTGCCGCGACGCTTGCGAGTGTTTCGGCGGGGTTCGCTTTCAACTTGTCCGCGAGCGCCGGGTCTTGCGCCACGCGAACCGCTAGTTCGCTTACGGTTTGAATCCGCGTATCCATTGTGATCCTCCGCAAGTGTCAGGCAAATTGTGCGAAGCGTTTGCCCAACATCATCTCGACCGCCATCTCAGGTTGGATAGAGATTCTTTACCGAGTTTACCCCGAGGGACGCAGGGTTCAGAATGACGGGCACAAAGGTTGGAGAGAGGGATTCTTCCGGGAGTTGGCCTTGGAAGCAAAGAGTTCAGAAGACACTCTCCGCATCCCCGTGTCTCCTTGTCTCCCCCTCTCCCTGTCTCCCTGTCTACTTTTCCACTTGCTTCACACCCGTGTGTCCCGGGCGATCCTCCGCCGTTACCGCGATTCGCACCGGCGTACCGGTCGGGATTGCCACCGTCGCTTTGTAGACCCAATGACCGCTCGCCGGCGGCGTTTCGACGGCATTGCCGGACTCGATTGCCGTGCCGTCTTGCTTGCTCAACGCGACGTGAACGGCAACCACCTAGAAATCGTCGTGCGCGCGAATGCCGATTTCGTCACCGACCTTGCCAGCGTACTCGCTCAAATCAATCTCATCCACCGATGGCAGATGAAAGAAATCGGCGACGGTCAAACTGAATACTGGTTTGCCTTTGGCTTCCGCCGCCTCTTCGTAGATTGTCCGCGTCGCTGGGTCTGCCAACACCATCTTGCCGTACAAAGCCGCTTGCCGAAACTGCTCACGGTGCGCCAACTGCGCCTCCGTCCACTCGCGCCCTTCCGTGTCCGGCGCACGGCTGATGACCGTTTCATCGCCGTACCGCTTAAAGACCAGATCGCCCACTTTGCCGCGCACTTGCTCCAGAATCGGGTTCAGTTTGGCTTTTGGCATTTTGCCTCCTTGGGTGTCGAACGTCTCGGTATCGGTGCTGGCGGCGCGCCGCCACCAGGTCGCACAGCCCAGTCGCAAATGCTTCCCGTATACTGTCTGTATACTTGCTGTATACCTGCTCAATACCTGATTATCGCGTCTTTGGAAACACCCGACTCCCGAAGGTAAAAATCCGCTACCGGAAACGATGCGCTCGCTTCTCAAATATGTGGGCATTCTTTCCGGTCGGCAAAACGGAAAGAGGGTATGCGCCAGATTTTTGGATCGCGGACGCCGTGCGTTAAAACCGCATGGCGACATAGGTGGAATTCTGCTCAAGCAGATTGAGATACAACTCAACACGCTTGAGCGTGTTTCTACCTGGTTTAGCCGTCGTTTGAAAACGACGGTGGCGATGCGCTAGCGTTCACCCAAAACTTGACGGATACTCGGATGTTGCAAAACTGTTGACCCGCTCCAGCAGACCTGTTATAATCGGGAACGAAATCAGAGAAACAGTTTTGTGGAGAAAATAGCGTGCCGATCAAAACCGATCACCCAGTCAAATCGCCCCTGCGCTCTACGCAACGCTTGCGCCCTGCCTCCCGAACGGGACAATCCATCGATCCGCATGTCCGCCGCGCGTTACTCCGGCTCAAACGATCCTTGCAAGCAATGTACGGCGCGCGCTTTCGCGGTTTGTACCTTTATGGTTCCTACGCGCGCGGCACGGCGCGTCCCGATTCGGATGTGGATACCATCATCGCGCTGGCAGGCAAGGTTCAGCCCTATCGCGAGCTTGACCGACTGAGTCAAACGCTTTCCGATCTGTGTCTGCAGTACGATTTACTGATTGCGACGTATCCAATTCCCGCGACCTGGTTACGCAACCGCGAGTCGCCCTTGCTCGAAAGTATTCGCCGTGAGGGAGTATTGCTATGACCCGCAACGAAGAGTTGCGCGCGATGCTTGCTAAAGCGCACCGTTATATCGCTTCGGCGGAAACACTTTGCCAACAAGGGGATTATGATTCCGCGATCTCGCGCCTCTATTACGCGATGTTTTACGCGGCGGAGGCATTGCTCTTTTTCCACGGCTTGAGTTTCTCGAGCCATCGCGGTGTGATTTCGGCATTCGCCCAGCATTTCGTCAAGACCAAAACGTTGTCGCCAGAGATGTATCAATGGTTACGCGATGGATTCGAAAAGCGTCAAATCAGCGATTACGAGTTTCAAACTAACGCACGCACTTCCGACGTCAACGATCTAAAATCCAAAGCCGAACAATTTGTTGCGGCGTCTATGTTCGCGCCGATCCATCTACCGCAAGAGGCAGAACACGCGCTACTGGCAATGGGTGGATAGCATCCGTCGGTCGGTAGGGGCGAAGCATTTTACTGATCCTTCGACTACGCTCAGGATGAAAAATGCTTCGCGCTTACGCCCGACTAACCCCTCCCCGCCGGCGACAGCGCAAGCAATCCTGCCAACGCGCCCACCGCCGCCGAACCCAGCGCGGTCAACAACTCGGGGAAGGGTTCAGAATGACATTCACCAGGTCTCCCTGTCTCCCTGTCTCCCCTTCTCCCTGTCTCCCCTTCTCCCTGTCTCCCCTTCTCCCTGTCTCTCTGTCTCCTTGTCTCCCCCTCTCCCGCGCTCCCGACTACTTGCAACCTATCACCGTCAACTATCGCACTATCGCACTATTGAACTATTGAACTACTGAACCATCCAACTACCCAACCACCCAACCATCCAACTCTCATACCGTATCCATAAACGTCCGCTCGACTTGATTAAAGAGCAGAACCCCGCCCAGCAGAACCGCGATCATAAAACCGAAACTGTAGAGCAACGCGCCACTATCGAACGCGCCCGCGCCGAGAAAGGCGAACCGAAAACTCTCGACGATGGGCGTCATCGGGTTCGCAAGAATCAGCCAGCGATACTGTTCGGGGATGGTTGAAACCGGGTAAATGACCGGCGTCGCGTACATCAACAACTGGACGCCGAACGTGACGAGGAAACGCAAATCGCGATAGCGCGTCGTGAGCGAGGAGACGATGATGCCAAAACCGAGTCCGAGTCCCGCCATCATCAAAACCAGGATCGGCGCGAGCGCGATCCACGCGTTCGGACGAATCGCCGCGCCTGCCACCCCAAAGTAAATCATAAACACGATGAACAGTCCGAGTTGAATCGCGAATGCGACCAGGTTCGAAATCAGAATTGAAACTGGGACGGCGAGACGGGGAAAGTACACTTTGCCAAACAGATGCGTGTTGCTGACAAATGTGTTCGAGGTCTTGGTCAGGCAATCGGCGAAATAACTCCAGATGACCGTGCCGGACATATAGAAGAGAAATTGCGGCAAGCCATCGGTCGGCAGGCGCGCGATGTTGCCGAAAATCACGGTGAACGTCAGCGTCGTCAGGATCGGTTGGACGAGGTACCACAAGGGCCCCAGGATCGTTTGCTTGTAGACCGCGACGAAATCGCGCCAGACGAACAACATCACCAGGTCGCGGTACTGCCACAGTTCGTCCAAGCGCAAGTCGAACCAGTGGCGTTGCGCGCGAATGATCATCGTCCACTGATTCGATTCGGTTTTACTCCAGGGCAGTCCAGTCATCTTGGTTTGGCGCACACCCTTGTTTTCGTAGCGTAAATCATTTCCTCATTATTGGTATCTGCTCAGCCCACCTGTCATTTCGAGCGGAGCGAGAAATCTCGTTGCCGCGATAATGAGATTTCTCGGCGCAAAAACCACGCCTCGAAATGACAGGGTGAGCAGTCACCATTATTGAGCAATGCGTCGCCCCGCGCAACATTCCGCCGTCCGGGCGTGCTCCGCCCTTCTGGCAGGCATAGTGCGCCAGCCGGACTGATGGGGTCGGGGGGAATATATGCTGCGCCCGAGCGAGAGAAAAAGGGGGGGGGAATTTTCTCCCGCCCGAGCGACAGCGCGGCTTGACTCGCATCGCGCCAGTTGACTGGGTAGACCCTTGATGCGGGCGCGAGCGCTTGAAAGCGAGTGGTGCCTAGCCAAAACGCTAGGACAGATCTGCCGCCGGCTGAATTTGCTGCCAGCACGAAAACATGTCTCGCACGCGCACAATCAGACACGACGGTGGCAAGAACGAATCGTCAGAACGCAAGATCGCACCGACAGCGCGAAAACGTTGCGCCGTTGCAGAACATTTGGCACAGCGCGTCACATGCCAAGCGGCGCGCTCCAAATCGGTGCCCGTCAGTTCGCCGGCAATATAAGCGAGCACTTGATCGTTGCAAATCGAGCGCATTCTCATCGCTCACCTTCGGATCGCAACACAACCATTAGGCGCGATCCGAAATTTAGATATGCTCCGCCCTACCGGCAAGCCAAGCGCGCCTGCCCGATTCACGGCAAAAATTCTATGGCTGGGCTCAGGCGGGAGAAAAGGGGGGGGATTCTCTCCCACCCAAGCCACAGCGCATCTGGCTCACACGGGAGCCAGCCGAATCACAGCGTCAAACGCCGCGCTACGACACCGGCTCGATCAAATCTCGGCGCGGCAAGCCGCCCGTTTTGCGAACAGCATCCGAATCCAATTCGACTTTGGTCCAACGTTTGAGCATTTGCACGAGCACCCGCACGCGTCCCACCGGCGACAAGCGGCGATCAAACACGGCGTCCAAATTCTCCAGCGGGCCCGTCGTAATGACGAGACGGTCGCCCGGCTCCAACACCTCGCCGATTGCATCCACCACATCGGCGCGCGCCAAACGCTCGCGTAAACGCGTAATCAGCAGATCGTCCACCGGCGCGGGCACACCGCCGAACATCACCACGCCGCGCATTCCTGGCGCAAAGTGCAACGTCCACAACCCCGTGCGCTCCAAGTCTACGTGCGTGAACAAATAGCATGGAAAAAACGCGCGTTCGGAGGACCGCCCTTTGCGGCGCGGCGCGGGGACAACCGGAAAGAGCGTTTCCACCTGGAGGTAATCCAGAAACGCTTGCACCTGGCGTTCTTTGTGCGGTTTCGTGTGAAGCGCGTACCAGCGAAGCATGAGTTCCGTTTCCTCACGCCGTCGGCGGGGCGACCAACCGGACTGGTTCGCTCTTGAGCGTGCGAACATAACGGAGCCGCCCGTGCTCGACGACGAGATGCACTTCCCCAAAAGAGCCAACCTGTTTGAGCGCGTCTTCAATCGCCTGAACTTCGTGCAACCGCAAAAATTTGAGTTGCGCCAAATAAGTGTTCACGGCTTCGGGGAATTGGTGTGTAGACATAACCCTGTCTTTCGCTCGTCGGTCAGGACAATAAAATTTGCCCTCGGGTATTTCACACCTCTGACAGGGCTAGAACATGTGCGTATAAAATTGTAACGCGTGCGGCGCGGAATCTCGGGGCTAGAGCGTTCCCCCGTCACGCCCCAGCGGTTTGGTCATCAAAGTTTCGACATAACGGAGTCTGCCGCGTTCAACGACCAAGTGCACCTCGCCGCAATCACCCAAGCGCTGTAACGCGCGGTCTATGCAAAGCCAATCGGCTAGGTTGAGCGGCTTGACTGGCGGCTGTTGCGCCAACCCGCCGCCTAAATGTTGCGCCTCAGCGCCGACTAGGGCGCGTCGGTCATAATCAACCCGAGTTGCTGGCATTTTCAATCTATCTGTTTCGCCAAATTCGCACCGCTCAACACCGCCAAACGGTGCGTCAAACCCACAACCAACCGGCTCTGACCGGGTAATTTTCTTTGATAGCGTAAACTTTACTCCGAAACGCTAAACCTGTTAAGCGTACAATCGCGTGTTTCAAACCAGTCTTGCTACTTGATTTTATGCGTAGTAGCACAACATCATATACGCACGTAGTTACCGCAATTTCTGCCCAACCAAAAACCGCTCCGATCAGGCAAAACCTGACCGGAGCGGTCTCGCTTTTGTCGCGTGGCGCGCTCATTCCTCCAGCAAGTTGTGTTGCATCGCATACCGCACGATTTGGATTGGCGTGGACAAGCCCAATTTATTCAGCAAACTTGCCCGATGCCCCTCGACCGTGCGAACGCTGATGTGCAACTCGTCCGCAATTTCACGGTTAGTGTTGCCGCGCGCAATGCGACGCAAAATTTCCACTTCGCGCGTGGAGAGCAACACCGGGGGATCGCGCGGCGTGGGCTTGGGGATCGCCATGTTGCGGACGAGCGTGATCGTCATCGCCGGATCCACGTACAGGTTGCCGTTCATCACAGCGCGGATCGCGTTGATGATTTCCGGCTCAACGGCGGATTTGAGAATATACCCCGCCGCGCCGTGCTCGATGGCTTGGCGCAAAAAGGTCACGTCTTCGTAAAGTGTGAGGATGAGCACACGCGCCGCCGGCGCACATTCCGCCAGCTGTTTTGCCGCTTCAATGCCATTGAGGTTCGGCATATTCACGTCGAGCAAGATCACGTCGGGGCACAAGTCTTGCGCGAGTTTGAGCGCGCCGTATCCGTCCGCCGCTTCGCCGACGATTTCGAACCCGGGTTCGGCGCTTAACAACGTCCGCAAGCCGGTGCGTACAACCGCATGATCATCCACGATCAAAATTCGAATTGCCATAAGGCACCTCGACGCGCACCCTAGTTCCGGCGCCGCGTTGACTCTCGATCACCAAGGTCCCGCCCAGCATTTCCGCGCGTTCGCGCATACCCACCAAGCCCATCCGATCTCCCAGCGCGATCACGTTCGGATCGATCCCCACGCCGTCGTCCCACACCGCCACGCTCAACCGCTGGGCACGGAGCGCGAGCAACACCTCAGCGCGGGTTGCCTGGGCGTGGCGCACGACGTTCGTCAGCGCCTCTTGCGCGATGCGATAGAGCGCGATTTCGGCTTGGCTGTTCAAACGCTTGCCGCCCAGTCCGCCGTCTTCAAATTCTACCGGCAAGCCGTGTTGCCGGCTCACGGTTTCGATGTGTTGCCGCAACGCCTCCGCCAGACCCAGGTGTTCCAAACTGGTGGGGCGCAAATCGGCGACGAGTTGATGCAACCCTTCGAGCGCTCTGTTGACTAATTTTTTGGCGTTCGTCGCGTGCGCCACCAGCGCCGCCGGATCGTCGGCGTGGCGTTCGATGTAATGCAAATCCACCATCAGCGCGGTGAGCGTTTGGCCGGTTTCATCATGCAGTTCGCGCGCGATCCGCCCGCGCTCGATCTCTTGCGCTTGGACGAGCCGCTGGGACAAGCCGCGCAAGCGATCCGCCGCGTGCCGCGTTTCGGTGAACAACTGCGCGTTGGTCAGCGCGACGGACGCTTGATCGGTCAGCGCTTTGAGGCGTTCGACGTGTGTCCGATCAAAAAAGTACGGTTGCGCGCTATCCACGTTCAGGAACGCGATAACCTCGCCCTGCGCGCGAATCGGCACGCCGATGTACGCGCGCACCCAGGATGAATCGCGGAGGTGCATCCAGTCGGGATCGGCGTGCAAATCGGGGATGAAGGCGACCTGCCCGCTCTCCAACAGCCAACGCAAGTCCGCGCGGTTTTCAAAATCCAAGCCGACGGGACCCAGGTTCAGCGCGCCGAATTTTTCGTAACCGCGCCACGCAATTAGGCGCACCTTGCCGTCGGCAATCAGCATTACGTTTGCGCCGTCGCACGGCACGACGCGTTCGACGTTGGCGAGTAAACAGCGCAGCACTTGTTCGGCGTCCAGCGTGTTGTTGAGCGATTCGGCGGTGTCGCGCAACGCTTCGGCGAGAACGCGTTGCTCGTGCTCCGCTTCTTCCGCGCGTTTACGGTCGGTGATGTCGAGCAAGGTGCCCACGTACTCATCCGCGCCAATCGGTTGCGTGAGTGTAATGCGCGCGAGAAACCAACGATACGCGCCGTCGGCGCAGAGCCAGCGCGATTCAATGGTGCTGGGCATTTGCCGGCGCAACGCCCGCACCATTCGCGCGGCGCGGATGCGATCCGCCGGGTGAAGGCGGGTGAACAAAATCTCCGGGTTGGCGGTAAACCAGTCAGCCGGAAAACCGGTGAGCTGTTCGATGTTGCGGCTCAGCCAGGTCAAGTAGATGCCAGACGAAACAATCCGCACCGTGTACAACGCAATCGGCACCGAATTGAGAATTGCCGCTTGGTGATGCTCGCTTTCACGCAATGCGTTTTCGGCGCGGTAGCGTTCTAACGCGTTCGCCAGCGTTTCGGCAACGACTTGCAGCACGGCGATGTCTTCGGCGACCCAGTGTTTTTCGGCGCGCACCGTTTCAAAAGCCAACGCGCCGATCAACGCGCCGCGATAGTTCATCGGCACGAGGATGAACGATTGAAGCTCACGTTGGAGCGCGAGTTTTTTCTCGGCGGGATTTCGGGGCGTCCACACTGCGACGCGGGGAATGTGGATTTGCTGATCCTGGGTCAGCCGCGCGGCGAGGTGCGCGACCAGCGGCGCCGGAATTTGCATGACGCCCTCGGCCTGGGAAGCGATGCCGGCGGCGCACCATTCCAAGACGCGCGCGAACCGGGTATGTCCTTCCGTCAGAAACGCGGCGTACCCGCGATCCGCGCCGCTAAATTCGCCGATGAGTTGCAGGGCTTGGCGAATTTCGGCATCCATGTCGTTCGTCGTCAAATTCGCCAAGCGGCTGGAGACGCGGCTGATAACGCGTTCGCCGTCGAGCCGGTGGCGTAGCGACGCTTCGGTTTCTTGCCGGCGCAAAATTTCTTCCTGCAAAATTTGGATCGCTTCGGTGAGCGCCTGGGCGCGTTCGCGCACGCGTGCTTCCAATTCATCATTCGTGCGCCGGAGCATCAGTTCGATCTGCTGATACTCGGTGATGTCGTGTACGACGTTGCCCAGCATGATCCCCATGTCCGTCCGCACGGGAAACACGGCTTGATGCACGCGCCGGCGCGTGCCATCGGAGCGATGAAACGTCACGTTAAAAGTTCCGCCGGTCCACGTCGCGCGTTCTGCCAACATGGCTTGCATCCGCACCAACGCCGGCGCAAACGGCTCACCAGGCGGGGACAAGCGCTTGGCAATCTCCCAATAGAATTTTCCCAATGCGCCCGCCAAAGGAATGCCGGTGATTTGCGCCATACTGCGGTTCCACTCGACGATGCGACCTTGCTCGTCCGCCATACAGATGCCGTCGGTTGCGTTTTCAAAGATGCCGCGCAGTTTTTGCTCGCTCTGAACTAGTTGCTCTTCGGTGTGCTTGGGGCGCGTAATATCGCGTACTGCCCAACGGATGACGAACGTGGAATTATCGGAACGGGGATCGGCGACGAGGGTCGCGTTGAGCGCGGCATAAAAGGGCGAGGCGTTGGTCGGGCACAGACGCGAACCCCACGCTTGATGTTCGCCGGCTTGGAGGCGCTGTAAATGGGCGCGAAAGGACTGGCGTTCCGCTTCGTCGGCGGCGATGAACGCCAAGAGGTTTTTGCCGGCGAGTGTAGTGGGTGACTCGCCAAGCCATTGCGCGGTTGCGGCGTTGGCTTCCTGAATGACGCCTTGCAGATCGGTGATCACCACACCCAACGCAGCGGTTACGAACAAGTCGTGGTAAAACTGACGCTGGGCTTGGACGGATTGAAATTGTAAAATCAGATCGGCAAGTTCTGCCCGCATTTCCACCCACGCGGGATCCGACGCGCAATTGGATTGCGCGGCGCAAAACGCCAGCAAGCGTTGCGCCGCGCCCAACTGTTGTTCCGGCACGTCTGGAGGCATTGCTTTCCTCTCGCGTTGCGCCAAGCCCCGCGCTGGGTTTCCCCCCCACTAGCCCAGCCGAGGCAAACTCAACAAGTCGCGCACAATTATACGGCGAGATTCAATGTCACGTAATTGTAACACCTCCCATTATAGCGGCTCCGGGCTTGGTGTCAATTTAGCAAGTCAGCGTGGGCGTCACGTTTTTGGGCGAACCCGTCGCCGATTAAAAAGATTCTGTTGGCAAAATCGCCGCCGATTCAAATCGGCGGCTGACACTGGCACGTCTTTGAAGCGGCGCAAAGCGCCGCGCGATGGTCGTGCCAGCGAGGTAGAAATCGGTTGAACCCGATTCGCACAACTCGGTTCACCGAGTTTTCACCGATTGAGCCGTCGTTTTCAAACGACGGCGGGAGTACCCAAAAGTTTGACGCCCACTTCCAAAGTAACGGTGAACACGCTCCCCTTGCCAATTTCGCTGGCGACGGTCAATGTGCCGGCGTGCGCCTGCACCAATTCCTTGGCGATGGATAAACCCAGCCCTGCGCCACCGCCACTGCGCGAAGGATCGCCGCGAAAAAAGCGTTCGAAAATGTGCGGCAGTAAATCGGGCGGAATGCCGGGTCCCGTGTCGCGGATCTGAATGGCGATGTGCGCTTCGGCGCAGGCAACGGCAAGACTGACCGTCGCCCACGGCGGTGTGTGCGTGAGCGCGTTGTCGAGCAAGATCAGAAAAACTTGTTTGAGCGCATCGCGATCACCCAGAACGGACACGGCGGGCAAGGCGTCGCACACGAGCGGGCGTTGCGGGGCAAGCAACCTGGCTTGGCGGCACACATCGGCGAGCAATGGCGCCAGCGGCACCGGCTCGCGGCGCAGGGGTCGCCCAACGTCGGCGCGCGCCAGCACCAAAAGTTGGTTGACCAAACGGATCAACCGCTCGGCTTCGTCTTTGGTGTCGGCGAGCACGTCCGCCTGTTCCTTGGCGTCAATCGGCGGCTCGCGCCGCAACAGTTCGACGTTGCCGCGAATCGTGGTGAGCGGCGTGCGGAGTTCGTGCGAGGCATCCGCGACGAAACGGCGTTGCGCGTGCAGGGCTTGCTCGACCTGGCGATAGGCAGATTCCAGTTCGGTCAACATCCCGTTGAACGTCGTGGTCAGTTGCCCAATCTCGTCGTTGGGCCCGGTGTGAGGCACGCGCCGGCTCAAGTTGCGTTCCGCGCCGATGGCTTGCGCCGTGTGCGTGATCTGATGAATCGGGCGCAACGCCATGCCCGCCAACACCCAGCCGATCACAAAGGCGATCAAACTGGTGAGCACGCTGGCGACTCCCAGGATCAGGCGAAAGGTTTGGAGCGATTGTTCGCGCTCGCCAACCGGGCTGGCGACTTGGATGATGCGCGCCACCCGTTCCTGGTTCAACACGGGGCGCGTGTAGATGAGCAACGGTTCGTCTTCGAGCCACGCCAGCTCGACCCAGATCGATCCGCGTTGCGCCGCGCTCAAGCCCGTGGCGCTGAGCGGCAACGTTACGTCGGCAAGATCGGCGGTGCGCGCGCTCACCGAGCCGTCCGCATTGCGAATTTGGGTCCACCTGCCGGGCAAGGTCGGCGTGAATGGGGTTTCGTCCGGGCGACGGGGCACACGCCGTTCCACGCTGATGTAATTTTCGGCTTGGCGCGCCAGCGTGCTCTTGACCGCGTCGAGCGAGACTTGGGCTTGAATGAGATAGAGGATCGTGCTAAAGGCGATCAGGGTGATCGCGAGGATCGCACTATAGAGTAGCGTCAAACGGAGTCGAATAGACATTGCCATCAACTTGATGACTCGGTTGGCGAACTCGCCGCCGATTTAAATCGGCGTCTAACATAGGTAGAAATCGGTTGAAACCGATTCGCACCAACTCGATTCATCGAGTTTTCACCTGCGTTAGGCGGGCGATTTATCGCCCGACGGAATTCGCCAGCCGAGTCCCTGAGCGTGCGGCTAGTCCTCGCGCAAGACATAGCCGACCGCGCGCACGGTTTGAATCAAACGGGGTTCGCCGCCGGCTTCGGTTTTCTTGCGGAGATAGCCGACGTACACTTCGAGCACGTTATCGTCACCGCCGAAATCATAACTCCACACGGCTTGCAAAATTTGCTCGCGCCGCAACACCTGGCGCGGGTGGCGCAACAAGTATTGCAACAGATCGAATTCGGTGGAGGTCAATTCGAACGCGCGCGCGCCGCGCCGCGTTTCGCGGGTCACCGGATCGAGCGAGAGGTCGGCGTACACCAGCGGCGCATCTGGGTTGGCATTGGGCGTGCGGCGCAACAAGGCGTGGATGCGCGCCATCAGTTCGACCGGCGCAAACGGTTTGACGAGGTAATCGTCCGCGCCGCTCTCCAAACCTTCCACGCGATCTTCGACGGCGTCGCGCGCGGTCAACATCAAGATCAACGTCTTGTCATTTGCCTGGCGCAACCGCTTGAGCACTTGGATTCCGTCCAAGCCCGGCATTAGCCAATCGAGAATCATAACCGCCGGGCGGTGCGCCTGCACTTGGGCGAGCGCGGCATTGCCATCGGCGGCGGTCAGCGTGCGAAACCCTTCGTGTTCGAGCGTGCGCCGCAACATGTTGAGTAATTTCGGATCGTCGTCTACCACCAGAATCGTTTCCATCGCCCAAATTATAGCATATTCCTCTGAAATCCAACTGTGCGCGCGTTAAGAAAATGTTGAGAAAACCCGTGGCGATTCTCAGCGTTTTCTCAATTTCCGCTTGGGATATTTTCATCTGGAGGAATTATAGTGAGGACGTAGACAGCGTTCGACCAGACAGACCCAAGCAGGAAGGAATCGGGATGAAGCGAAAATTCATTTTGATCGGCGGAGGCGTTATCGTACTCGCCGCGATTGTAGCCGGTGTGTTGATCTGGCGGAACCAA
>CAIKBD010000093.1 GCA_903825565.1 uncultured Anaerolineales bacterium
ACCTTCGGTGGCGGTTAGCGTGTTCATGCTTTTGCAAAACGAGTTTTCGTCGCACGGGTTCAAACATTCGAGACTGATGATCGCGGTGGTGGCGCGGCGTTTCATGTAATGCGTGTCGGGGTTGCCGCGCGCAAACACCTGATCGAGCATGGTCATGGCGTGGAGGTCGCACGTGTGCACGCCGAAGAGGACGCGCCATTGCATATCGAATTGCGGCGCGGCGGCGGGCTGATCGGTGCGGTACGTAAAAAGCGTCTCGCGTTGCGGCAACAAGGCGTGACGCGGCGGTATGACCGTCGTGTTGTAATCGAGCCGCAAGTGAGACGCTTGGGTGAGCGGAGCAAACTTGAACGCCGTGTCGTTTGCCACCGGGCCCAGCACTTGGAATTCGCCGATGAGACTGGCGACAAACGACATGAGATCTTGCTTGTTAATAATTTTTAGGCTCATTGGTTTCTCCTCGACGTATCTTTGACTCGCGCCGTTTGCAACCGAGCACGGGTCTAGTCGCCTGAAAAACAAAACACGCCTGGAAAGGAACAGTCCTCTCCAAAGGCGTGCAACACCTAAGCAAATCGGCGCATCGTTGCGCTACGTTTACTGCTATTATTATACAACCGAGTCTAACTCTGGTCAAAAGTGGGTCAAAGTTTCAAGGCGTGCGCGCTCGGCAACGTCGAATCGCGCGCGGCTTGCGCTTGATGGATCGCGGCGCGCAGTGTATCGGCGAACGCCTCCGCCAACGCCTCGGTTTCAAAGTAGAGCCGCATACTCGCGTCGGTGTGCGTTCGTAGCCAAACTTCAAACCCAGTTTTTCGGCTCGCGCCTTGCCCGACGGTTATGATTTCGTGGAGGGACAGTGCATACGCGCCGGCTTGGCGCAGGCGCGGGTTTGCCCATGCTTGGACAATTTGGCGCGACGTGATCGCGTAAGCGAAAGCGGATTTCGCGCCGCGCAGTTCAACGTCGCGGCTTTCGTAACACGCGAGGAGATTTTCATCGGCGCGCAATTGCGCCGCGATCTGGTGTTGCAGATCGGGGCGGAGTTGCGCGAGCGCACAGACCATCGTTTTCATTGTTGCATCACTTTTCCGAAACCGGTTGTCACGAGAGTACGTTGCCGATGAACTCGCAGGATCGCCGCGGAGCAAAATTTTTCTTCCGCTCAATTATGATTTCAGGGCGGTGTCAGAAACCGGGTCGGCGGTTGCGCGTTTCGTGGGTTTCGCACGTTTCGCGCTTTTCGTGTTCCAACACCTTGCGGCTGACGCGCCCCAGCGGCAGGTTCACGCCAGGCGTTTGGAGCACGAGGAGCGTTTGGAACACGAAGAGCGTTTGGAACACGAAAGCCACGAAAGGTGCGAAAATCGCGAAAGGTTGCCGGTTGTGGCGAGTGTCTCGAAATCCGAAAGGAGTGTTACCCGCGCGAGCAGAATCAGAAACCGCAAAGATCGATCTCGTTTGGAGGATTACTGCGCGCACCGAAAGCCGACATCGCGGAACGAGTAGGTTTGGATAAGGTTGACGCGAACGACCGTACGCACGCCGTCTCTAATGTTGTTCCACGCGCCGCCGCGAAAGACCCGATTTTGCCACGAAGATGGACCCGTCGGGTTGCGCTGGGTTCCGCTGGAATAACTGCCATACCCATCTGCCACCCATTCCCATACATTGCCCGCCATATCCATTGCGCCGTAGGGACTTGCGCCGCCGGGATAACTGCCGATCGCCATCGTATCGCCTTTGCCTCCCTCACTTGAATTGAGCAAATTCTTGTCGAACGTATTGCCCCAAGGATAGGTTCGGCTATCGGTTCCGCGCGCCGCTTTTTCCCACTCTGCCTCGGTTGGCAAACGTTTACTCGCCCATTCGCAGTACGTCTTCGCCTGTTCCCAATTTACGTATACCACCGGGTAGTTGTTGTACTGTGCATTACTAAAATACGCGTCACGCGTGAACGACTTTGTTTCACTCGGGCGCGAGCACTTGCCGGCGTTCAAGCACGTGGCATACTGTTTGTTCGTTACCTCAAATTTGTCAATCCAAAACGCATCGAGGTAGACAGTGTGTGCCGGCTTTTCGTCGGTCTCGCCCTCATTGCTCCCCATCGTAAAATCACCAGCCGGCACAAACACCATATCGGGTGGCGGTGTTGGCGTAATGGTAGATGTGGGCGTGGCAGTCGCCGTGCGAGTTGCTGTATTTGTCGGAAGCGGTGTGCTAGTGGCAGTGCGTGTGGCGGTGCTCGTCGGCGTCGGAGTGCTCGTAATTGTTGGCACGATGCTGGTCGGAGTGATCGGCGGCGCGCCGGTTGCAGTTCGCGTCGTTTGCGCGATTGCCGCCGGCGTTGGCGTCGTGCCGTTAAACAACGCTTCCACTGCAAACGACATCAACACGCACGCAAGCGTTATCCCCAAACCGCTCAATACCAGCACCCAAAGCGGAAGACCTGGGATGAGCGTCGGAAACTTTGCGGCGTAAGCCGGCGGCGATTCGGGCGCGGGATCAAATGCAGAGTGCGCGGGCAAGCCCAACCCCTTGTGCAACAATTCATCCAACGCCTCAGCATATCGCCCGGCGAAATTGACGTAGAGCCGGTGTCGCAACAACACAGGCACTGAGCACTTTTCGGCAAGCACCGGGATGATGCGCGGGCGACCGTTGCGACCGCGCTCCATACTCAAGTTGATCGCCGCGTTGATTTCCAGTTCGCACCACGGCGACGCAAGCGCGGCAGGCGACAGCACCGGGATGTACACATCGCACTCGTCCAACCCGCGCGCAATGCGCGCCGCAATGTCGTCCCCCGCGCGCAGCGAGTATACGTCGAAGAAACCGTCGAGACCGTGCGCGCGCAAATCATCGCACAGTTGACGCGCGAACGCATTGTCGCTGTGCGAGTGCGTGATGAAAAATTTTGGCAATGCCGACATCGCGCCTCCCAATCTCAACCGCCTAGACTCCATGGCAATTATATCACGTTTACCGCGCGCGTGAAAAACTTTCTCCTAGCCGAATCCCCAATTGTGTGGTAGAATCGCGAACGTAATACGCAATACTGGCTACGTAGTACGTATTGCGTGTTGCGTGTTGCGTATTGCGTATTACGTTTCACGCTTTACGTTTCACGTTTTACGTTTTACGTTTCACGCTTTACGCGTCACGAGGACTCATGCCCCCACCCACCATTTCCGATATTCAATCCGCCGCCCACGCCATCCGCGCGAACATTGCCAAGGTCATCGTCGGCAAAGACGCCGTGATCGATCTCGCGCTCGTCGCGCTGTTGTGCGAGGGGCACATCTTGTTCGAGGACGTGCCCGGCATCGGCAAGACGACGCTGGCAAAGGCGCTGGCGCGTTCGCTCGCCTGCTCGTTCCGCCGCATCCAATTCACACCGGATTTGATGCCGAGCGATGTGACCGGCTTGGCGGTCTATAATCAGAAAACGCAAGAATTCGAGTTTCGCGCCGGACCGATCATGACCCAGGTTTTGCTCGCCGACGAAATCAACCGTGCGACGCCGCGCACCCAATCGGCCTTGCTCGAAGCAATGCAAGAGCGGCAACTTACGGTGGACGGCGCGACGAAAATTTTACCGCGCCCGTTTCTCGTCCTCGCCACGCAAAACCCGATTGAACTCGAAGGCACCTTCCCCTTGCCCGAAGCGCAACTGGATCGTTTTTTCATGAAACTCGAACTCGGCTACCCAACCGAAGCAGAAGAGAGTGCAATCCTGTCGCGGTTCGAACGCGACGAGCCGCTCGAATCTCTGCAACCGGTAATGGACACTGAAACGATTTTAGCAATGCAACGCGTCATTCGCACTGTGCGCGTCGAAGCATCCGTGCGCGAGTACATCGTCGCGCTCGTGCGCGCCACGCGCGCGCATCCCGCCGTCGAACTGGGCGCGAGTCCGCGCGGCTCGCTCTACCTGTACCACGCCGCGCAAGCGCACGCCGCGATTCAAGGGCGCGCTTTCGTTTTGCCGGACGATGTGAAATTTCTCGCGCCGTTCGTCCTCACCCATCGGCTCATCATCAGCGCGCAAACCCGTCTGCGCGGACGCGACGTGAAAGAAATTCTGCGCCAAGTGATCGAGTCCGTGCCGGTGCCGGTCGAGCAGTAAATCAAAAATGCCAAACGTGCCAAAATCTGTTTGGCTGATTGAGCACTTGGCACTTTGGCACTTTTGGCAAATTTGGCGCTTTGACCTCCAATGTTTAACGAATCCTGGGTACACATTGCAATTCTGATGCTCGCGCTCGGCGTGGCATTGCAATCGAATCCACTGATCGTCACCGCGACGCTCCTGCTCACGATCATTCCGATTGCGTGGGCGTGGAATCGCGTCGCGCTGTGGCGCGTCACGTACGAACGCGTGTTGAGCGAGCATCGCGTTTTCGTCGGCGAGACGGTTGACCTGAGTGTGCGTGTCAACACTCGCAAACTTTTGCCGCTCGTCTGGATCAAGGTAGACGACCGCTTCCCGACCG
>CAIKBD010000094.1 GCA_903825565.1 uncultured Anaerolineales bacterium
AGCGGCAAGTACACTTGCACCTTGCCGATCACGAGCGCGACGGTTTGCGCCGGCTTGTTCGCGCGTTTTTCGATTTGGAGCGTTGCCGGATCGAGCTGCCCGAGCAGGGCGATCACATCGCGTTGCGCTTCGAGCAACGTGGTTGCCGCGCCCGCCGCGATGAGCGCCGGAATCTTTTTGCCCGGCTCGACGTTGAATTCGGTGCGCGCGTTGCGAATCGCGCGCACGATTTCCATCACGAGCGCGAAATCTTTTTCGGCGCGCGCGTCGAGGAATTGCTTGTTCACGCACGGATAATCCGCCACCATCAACGCGTCGAATTGGCTTGGCATTCCGAACGCGCGCAATTGTTGCCAAGTCTCTTCGGTCACGAACGGCATCGCCGGATGCAACAAGCGCAAACCCTGATCAAGCGTGTAGAGCAAAATCGCGCGCGTCTGTTTCTGCGCGTTCGCGTCTGCGCCGTACAACGCGTGCTTCGCCGCTTCGATGTACCAGTCGGCAAATTCGCTCCACAGGAAATCGTGAATCTGCCGCGTGCCTTCGCCGAAATCCCAGCGTCGGTACGCCGCGTCCGCCGCGCCGATGACGTGATGCAAGCGCGAAAGAATCCAGCGGTCGGGCAATGAGAGTGATTGGTAATCGGCAATTGGCGCGATGGGTTCATTCGCTTTGAGATTGCTCGTGATGAACCGCGCCATATTCCAAATCTTGTTGGCAAAGTTGCGCGCGTGCTCCACTTTTTCCATATCGAGTTTCGTGTCGTTGCCCGGCGCGGACGAGGTGATGATCGTAAAGCGCAATGCGTCCGCGCTGTAATCGGCGATCACGTCGAGCGGGTTGTCGCCCGGTTGCGGATTCGACTTGCTGATCTTGCTGCCGTCCTTGTGGCGCATCAAGCCGTGCAAGTACACCGTCTCGAAAGGTCGCACGCCGGTAAACTCCAGTCCGTCCATGATCATGCGCGCGACCCAAAAGAACAAGATGTCGTACCCGGTTTCGAGCACCGAGGTCGGGTAAAAATATTTCAGGTCGGCGGTTGCTTCGGGCCAGCCCAGCGTCGAAAAGGGCCACAAGCCGGACGAGAACCAAGTGTCGAGCACGTCTTCCTCTTGCGTGAGGTTCGGCGAGCCGCACGTGCCGCACACGGTTGGATCGATCCGCGCGCAAGTTTGATGTCCGCTTTCGCAGTACCACACCGGGATGCGATGCCCCCACCACAGTTGGCGTGAGATGCACCAGTCGCGGATGCGCGAAGCGTCCATCCAGTTGTAATAAATTTTGTTGAAGCGATCGGGCACGATTTGAATGTCGCCGGTTTTCACTGCCTTGATCGCTTTCTTGGCGAGCGGCGCAATCTTCACGAACCACTGCGTCGAGATCAGCGGCTCGACAATCGTATCACAGCGTTGGCAATGGCCGAGCGACATGGGATGCTCGGCGATGTGATCGAGCAAGCCCGCGCGCTCTAAATCTGCCACGAGTTTTTTGCGTGCATCGTAGCGATCCATCCCGGCATACGCTCCGCCTTCGGCGTTGACCGTGCCGTTTGGGTTCATTACGTTGATCATCGGCAAGTTGTGGCGTTGCCCCATTTCATAGTCGGTGGGATCGTGCGCGGGCGTCACTTTTACCGCGCCGGTGCCAAACTCGCGATCCACCACCTCGTCCGCGATGATCGGAATGTGGCGACCGAGCGCAGGCAGAATCGCCATGCGCCCGACCAGATTTTTATAACGCGCGTCAGCCGGGTGAACCGCAATCGCCGTGTCTCCCAGGATTGTTTCGGGGCGCGTGGTTGCCACCATAATGTACTCGACCGCTGACGACTGACCGCTGTCCGCCGTCGTCGGTCGGTGATCGTCGGCGAGGCGGTACTTGACGTAGTACAGTTTCCCGACCGTGTCCTCGTGCTCCACTTCGAGATCGCTGATCGCGGTTTCGCAACGTGGACACCAATTGATGAGGCGCGGTCCGCGATAGATCAATCCTTTTTCGTAGAGCCGCACGAATGCTTCGCGCACGGCGCGCGACAAGCCCTCGTCGAGCGTAAAGCGTTCGCGCGTCCAATCGCACGATGCGCCCATCCTGCGAATTTGGTTCGTGATGATGCTACCGTACTCGGCTTTCCAGTCCCACACGCGTTTCACGAATTCTTCGCGCCCGAGTTGCTGGCGCGTGATTGCTTGCTTCGCCAGGTTTTTCTCCACGACGTTTTGCGTGGCAATGCCGGCGTGATCGCTACCCGGCACCCACAGTGTTGGGTCGCCCAACATGCGATGCCAGCGGATCATCATATCCTCGAACGCGAGGAACATGGCGTGCCCGTGATGCAATTCGCCGGTCACGTTTGGCGGCGGGATCGAAATGACGAACGGCTTTTTGCCGGGATCAGTGCGCGGTTTGAAATAGCCGCGCGTCTCCCACCAATCGTAGAGCCGTTGCTCCACAGTTTTGGGATCGTACGCTTTGGGCATTTCAGGTAAGGTAGACATTCAAAAAACTCCTATGAGGTAAATGGCAATTGGGAATTGGAAATGGAATCACCCCGCGCCGCTGCCGGAAACCGGCGCGGGGATGAGAACGCTGACGGTGGTTAATTTTGTTTTGCGTGTTTTAATTGGGCGAAACATTTTGTGCAATTCCTTTGGTTGATTCGCGTTCGTACCATGCTGCGATTTTTCGACCAAGAGAGATTGAAACTATTACCGCAAAAAAAATATTTGCAACAAATTCAGGCAAAATAGTGGCAAGTCTGGGAAAGAAATGCGCCGCTTGGTAATAGCCCGGATCAAGCGCATGAAAGTGGGGACTGGAAACAAAATTCCAGACCCATAAATTGATTTCAAGACTACAAAGTAAACCACAAATTGCACAAACAGCCATGATTACTCTGCGATAGTTTTCAATGTTTTCGAGCGGGAAGAAGAACAAGCGTGTAATTATCCCAATAACAAATCCCCCGGGTATCCCAAATGCGAGACCAATAAACACACCTCCCAACCACGCAAAGATTAAGCCGAATACGATTAAACCCAGAATAGAGATAATGAAATTGCCTTGATAATTCAGAATTTGAACTCGCTGGACAGGGTCTAACAAATTTGAGCCTAACCAAGTAATTCCATATATAGCGCCATAAACAACCAATGCAATGGTACAATCAACTACTGCTAATCTACCCTGCCACGTCATCTCCCACAACAATTTGCGTGTCGTCATTGTGTTGCCTCGCTTGGTGTTTCCATTCGCCCTTCGCTCCTCGCCCCTCGTTCATACCATCGCGCGATCACGCGGCTGAGTAACGTCGCGGCGACGCCGGCGATCAATGCGGGAATCGCGCTGATGAGACTGAACACCGTAAAATTGGCTTTGCCCTGATTGCTCAGAAAAATCCAGATGAGCATAAAGCCAACCCAGGATGCGGATGCGGTGACGATGAAACAAATCAACGCCATCACGCGACGATAAATTTTCGCATCGCGCAGTGGAAAGAAAAACAAGCGCGTCACAATCCCAATCAGCAAACCATCCAACAACCCAACTAGCGCGCCGACCGGCATACCGAACATGGCGCCCATCACCGAGCCGATGAACGCGAGAATCACGACGGCGGCAATCGCGCCAGGAGCATCTTTTAATTCAGGCGGCAATTGCGATTCGGTGATAAAGCCGATAAAGAACATCGCGTTCGCAAACAGCGCGCCGTACGTCGCGCCGCCCATCGCGCCGGCAACCAAGCCCAGCCCGCCGCCGCGCCACGTTGCGCCGAAGAGTAATCGCGTGGTCGTCATGGTTAAATCCAAAATCTGCAATTTGCAATCTAAAATAAAAACTCCCTTCCACCTCAAGGGCGAAAGGGAGTTCGCGGTACCACCTTGGTTGAGTTTCAGGTTTGAGCGTTTCAGGTTTAAGGTTGTTCGACTTAACCTGAAACGTGAAACGTGAAACTCATCTCTGCGCTGTAACGGTGCGAACCGAAGCCAACTAGTTTGCTCACGCATTTCGCTGACTCAACTCCCCGGCGACGTTCGAGTTTCTTGTTGCGCGAGGTTTACACCCGATGACCTCGCTTCTCTATCAACGTGATCGACTCTACTCTTCCGGCTCGACGTTGTTACTATTCAACTGTGGCGCGATTTTAGCACGAGTGCTCTGGACTGTCAAACGCGATCGCGAATTAGAGTGGGCGTCCAAAATGTGGACGGCTGTGGGCGAAGCATTTTCTCGACATGAGTTCTGCGGGAAAAATGCTTCGCCCTTACATCGGGCACTTGCAAGAAAACGGGATTGTGCTAGAATAGCGTCAGTGAGGTTTTGAATGTTCGCGCAGCGAGGTTTTGCTTTTGCTATGGCTATGCCGCGCGGCGCACCGTAACGGTGGGCGCGCATTTTGCGCGTACACGGTGCGCCACGCCGCTTGTGTGAGTAATTGACTCGCAACATCAGCGGCGTTTTTATTTTCAAAGGATGAAGGATGGAGGCGGAAGGGTAAAAAAAAACGCCAACATTTTCTTCATCCTTCATCCTTCATCTTTCATCTTTGAGGAGTCACCATGACCAAGAAAATTCTCGTGTCCGTCGCATGGCCCTACGCCAACGGACCTTTGCATTTGGGGCACATTGCCGGCGCGTATCTCACCGCCGATATTTTCGCGCGCTTTAATCGCTTGCTCGGCAACGACGTGCTGATGGTTTCCGGCTCCGACTCGCACGGTACGCCGGTCACGGTGACTGCCGACGAAGAAGGCATCACCGCGCGCGAGGTGTTCGAGCGGTCGCACGCGCTGTTTCTCGAAGCGTGGCAAAAGCTCGGCATCTCGTTCGATCTGTTCACGCACACCGACACCGAAAATCACTGGGCGGTTTCGCAAGACATCTTTTTGCGAAATTTGAACAAGGGCAACATTTACAAGGCAACCGAAAAACAGCTCTACTGCGAAACCGAGAGCCGGTTTTTGCCCGACCGCTATATCGGCGGCGAATGTCCGCACTGCCACTTTGCGCGCGCGCGCGGCGACCAGTGCGACAATTGCGGGCGCGTGCTCGACGCAACCGAGTTGCTCAACCCGCGCTGTAAATTCGCCAAGGACGACGAGCCGCCGCATCGCATCGTCGTGCGCGAGAGCGAACACTTTTATCTCGACTTGGGTAAATTCGAGCGCGCGTTGCTCGACTATCTTGCGGACAAGGACGCGTACTGGAAACCGAACGTGCTGACGTTCGTGCGGAACTGGCTCAAGAGCGGGTTGCACGGGCGCGCGATCACGCGCGATATGGACTGGGGCATCACGTTGCCGGTGCCGGGCTATGACACGAAACGCATCTATGTGTGGTTCGAAGCCGTGATCGGTTACTATTCCGCGTCCATCGAGTGGGCCGCGCACAATGCCGCGCGGAATCGCGGCACGCCGGACAAGTGGAAGGAATGGTGGACGAAATCGGACGATGTGCGCGGCTACTATTTTGTCGGCAAAGACAACATTCCGTTCCACACGATCATCTGGCCCGCGATGCTGTTGGGCTATGACGAAAATTTGCCGCTCCCGTACGATGTGCCGGCAAACGAGTTCCTCAATCTCGAAGGCCGCAAGTTCAGCAAGAGCGAGCATTGGGCGGTCTGGATCAACGATTACCTCAAAGCGTACGATCCCGATCCCTTGCGCTATTTGCTTTCGGCGAATATGCCGGAATTTGCGGACACGGATTTCACGTGGAAGGAATTTGTGCGGCGCAACAACGACGAGCTGATTGCAAACTGGGGCAACCTGGCAAACCGGGTGCTCACATTCACGTACAAGAATTTCGAGCAACGCGTGCCAACGCCGGGCGAATTGACCGACGCGGATCGCGCCCTCCTTGCCAAATCCGAAGCGGCGTTCGCGAGCGTGAGCGACGCATTGGGGCGCGTGCGTTTCAAAGAGGCAATTGGCATCGCGCTGGATGTGGCGCGCGAAGCCAATGGTTACTTGCAAGTGACCGAACCCTGGAAAACGATCAAGGTGGATCGTGCGCGCGCGGCAACTGCGCTGTACGTCGCGCTCCGTGTGATTGACAACTTGAAAGTCTTGTTCTACCCGTTCCTGCCCTTTTCGTCGGACGCCTTGCACCGGCAACTCGGCTACACGGGCGACCTGCTCGGCGCGGTCAAGCTCGAAACCTTTCACGAAACCACGCGCAGTCACACCGCGGCTGTGTATCATCCCGGCAAGCACACGCAACGCTGGACGCCGTCGCAATTGCCGCCCGGCCAATTGCTGGGTGAACCAAAAGCATTGTTCAAGAAATTCGACGACAAGATCGCCGAGATCGAAAAAGCCAAATTGGGCAAAGCGTAAAGCGGTTTTATCAAACCGCCATTCACAAGGAGTTTGTATGAGCGCACCAGAACCTCAACGGGTTGAACTCGCGCAAGAGTTGCACGAATTGGGCGAACAGATCAAAAAGGCATTGCTCGTCGCACGCGATCATCCCAAAACCAAAGAAGTGGAAAACCAAGTGGCGCAAGCGATGCGCGACCTCAGCGCGGAAATCGAGCGCGCGCTGAAAAGCGAACCGGTCAAGCAGGCGAGCGACCAGGTGAAGCAGACCGCGCAAACCGTCAAGCAAAGCGGCGCGGTGGAGGACATTGCGTCGGGCATCGCCAAGGGCGTGCGCGCGTTGAACGATCAAATTCGCAAGGCAATCGAAGAGGCGGAAAAAACGCAACCGAAAAATGAAGCGTAGATTAAAGCCAGGTGTGAACTTGCAAAGGAGTAACGCAAAAATCCTTTGCAAGTTTTTTATTTTCCGGCGCGCGCAAAACGTGAATCTCGTGTTAAAATTTTCCAGTCGCAGAAAACTTTAGGACTGCGCCGTGCGTATTCCTAAATGTCTACCGCGCTAGTCATGAACGGCTAAAAAAATCTGATGGAGGAAAAAATGTTTCGTCTCATTTCACTCTTTGCGATCCTGGGTATCGCCTTGTTCGCTTTGCAAGGTTGCGCCCAGCCGACGCCTACCCCTGTGCCGACGCCGACTGCGCCGGCAACCAGCAAGCCCACCGATGCGCCCAAACCCGCCGCGCCAACCGTGTCCGCGCCGGCAACCAGCAAGCCCACCGATGCGCCCAAACCCGCCGCACCAACAACTGCCAGCGAACTCAAGTACGATCCGAAAGCCAGCGCTACGCTCTACACCTTCCAAGTTGTCCCCGCTGAATCCGAGGTGGGGTACGGCGTGCGCGAATTATTCTTTGGGCAACCTGCGCCGCAAATCACACGCGGTTCGACCAAAGCCATCGAAGGACAATTCGTCGCCGGCGTTAAAGACGGTAAACTCGTTTTGCAATCGAGTGCCTTCAAAGTAGACCTGCGAACGCTGAAGAGCGATCAAGGCGTGCGCGACCAGGCAATTCGTTCGCGTTGGCTCGAATCGGACAAGTATCCGTTTGCCGAGTTTACGTTGACGAACATTGACGGTTTGCCGCCGGAATTGAAAGAAGGCGTTGAAACGAAATTCAAAGCAAGCGGCACGATGAAAATCCGCGAGATCACCAAGCCCGCCACATTTGACGCGACTGCCACCTTGAACGGCAACAAACTCACGGGCACGGCGACGACCTCGCTCCTGATGAAAGATTTTGGCTTCGAGCCGCCGGATATCGCGGGACGCTTTACCGTGAGCGACGGAGTGACGCTGACGGTAAAGGGGCTTGCCAATTTGATCGCCGCAAAATAGCCACAAAAAAGACGCCGCATTGCGGCGTCTTTTTTGTGTTTCGAGACAAACGTGGTAGAATCAGCACAGAACAAAATTTCGTTTTAAAAATTCCGCACCTAGAAAGATGCTCATGCCCCGCATTTACGTTGCGCTCGATCTCGAAACGACCGGCTTGCAAGCGGATCGCGATGCGATCATCGAAATTGGCGCAGTCAAGTTTCGCGGCGACGACATTCTCGGCGAATGGTCGTCGCTCGTCAACCCCGGGCGGCCCCTGCCGCGCAAAATCGAACGCCTCACCGGTATTACTCAACGCGACGTGGAGCGCGCGCCGGCGTTGCACCTGGTTCTGCCCGGCTTGCAACGCTTTATCGGCGACAATCCTCTCGTCGGGCACAACATTCAATTCGATTTGGGATTTTTGCAACGCGCCGGCATTTCGGCGTTTCCGCCCGCGCTCGACACCTTTGAACTTGCGTGCATCCTGATGCCGTACGCGTCGCGGTACTCGCTCGGCAAATTGATGGACGAGTTAGAGATCGAATTTCCCACGCGCCATCGCGCGGTGGAGGATGCGCGCGCGACCAGCGCGCTCTTCAACGCGTTGTTGGCGCGCGCCAAACGGCTCGCCCCGAAAACCATCGAAGAGATCGCGCAGGCCGGCGACAAGTCGAACTGGGCGTTGAAATTCGCGTTTCAAGATTTGTTGGGCGCGCGTGCGCGGCACGCGTTTGCGCCCGGCTCGATTGGCGCGCAACTGGCGGCGAAAAGCGCGACGCAGGACGACACGCTCGGGCTGATGTTTTCGCGTGACCGCGACGAACGCCCGCTCAAACCGAACGCCCACACCGATCCGCTCGATGTGGACGCGCTGGCGCATCTGCTCGGCGCGGACGGACTGTTCGCGCAACATTTTGCCGGGTACGAATTGCGCGCACAACAAATCGAAATGTTGCGCGCGGTGGCGGGCGCGTTCAACGCCGGCGCGACGCTACTCGTCGAAGCCGGCACCGGCACCGGCAAGTCGGTCGCGTACCTCGTGCCGGCAATTTACTGGGCGGCGCAGAACAACCAGCGCGTCGTCATTTCGACGAACACGATCAACTTGCAGGATCAGTTGTTCGACAAAGACCTGCCCGACCTCCGCAAAATTTTGCCGTTTGAATTTCAAGCCGCGCTCTTGAAGGGGCGCTCGAATTATGTGTGCCGCGCGCGGTTCGACGCGTTACGCAAAAACGAAAAACTGTCGGCGGAAGAAGCGCGCGTGCTCGCCAAAGTGATCGCCTGGTTGCCCTCCACGACGACCGGCGACAACGCCGAATTGATCTTGATGGGTCCCGCCGAAAATGCCGTGTGGGCGCGCATCGCCGGCGACGCGGATCATTGCTCCGCCGATCACTGCACGCTGAAACAAAACGGCAAATGCTTTTTCTATCGCGCGCGCGAAAAGGCGGAGAGCGCGCACGTGGTCATTGTCAATCACGCCTTGTTGCTCGCGGATATGGCAACCGAAAATCGCGTGTTGCCGGAATACAAGTACTTGATCGTGGACGAGGCGCATCACCTCGAAGCGCGCGCGACGGACGCGTTGGCGTTCGAGGCGTCGCGCGCGAATCTCGAAATGCTGTTGCGTGGCTTGGCGCACGAGCGCGGCGGTTTGCTTGGCACGCTTGCCGGCGCGCTGAAAAATTCGGACGTGACGCCGGAGGCGCGGCGGCAAACGCAAAACTTGTTCGCGGATGTCGCGCAAGACATCGAGCGCGCCCAGCGCGGCGTGTATGAATTTTTCAACACGCTCGAAGCGTTTCTCGGCAAACAAGACGCGCAACCCGGCGAATCGGAAACCGGGTATGATCGCCAAATTCGGCTGACTGCGGCACGGCGCGCGCAACCGGATTGGAGCGGGATCGAAATCGCCGGCGACGGGTTTGGCGCGGCGCTCCGCCAAGTGCGCGACGGCTTGGCGAAAATTTTCGAGGCGTGGGGCGACCTTGACGATTTTGAAATTCCCAGCCACCCGGAACTCGCGGCAGAACTGAGCGCGGCGGTGCGGCGCATGAGCGAGACGCGTGCGCAATTGCAAGCCATCGTCACCAAGCCGCAAGCGAACGGCATTTATTGGGCGAATGTCAACAAGAACAATGGCGACATCTCGCTTCATTCCGCGCCGTTGTCCGTAGGCGAGTTGTTGCAAAAGCAATTGTTCGCCGGCAAGAGCGCGAACATTCTCACCTCGGCGACCTTGTGCGTGGACAAGAAATTCGATCACATCAAGTCGCGGCTCGGACTGGGCGATTGGGCGGACCAACTGGCGGTCGGCTCGCCGTTCGATTACGCGCGCGCCGCGGCGGTGTTCGTGCCAACAGATGTGCCGGAGCCGGGACAGCCCGGCTATCAAAAAGCGGTGGAAGCCGTGCTCGTCGAGCTGTTGCGCGCCACCCAGGGACGCGCGCTGGTATTGTTCACCTCCATTTCCCAGTTGAACGCGACGTACCGCGCCATCTCGCGCCCGCTCGAAGAAGAGCAGGTGATCGTCATCGCGCAAAATCTCGACGGCTCGCGCCGCCAGGTGCTCGAAACGTTCAAGACCCAGGAACGCACGGCGTTGCTCGGCACCAAATCGTTTTGGGAAGGCGTGGATGTGCAAGGCGAGGCGTTGTCGTGTCTCGTGATCGCGCGGTTGCCATTCGCCGTGCCCAGCGATCCGATCTTTGCCGCGCGCAGTGAAACCTTCGACGATGCGTTCGCGCAGTACGCGGTGCCCGAAGCCGTCTTGCGTTTTCGCCAGGGATTTGGGCGTTTGATTCGCAGTAAAAATGATCACGGCATCGTCGTCGTGCTGGACAAGCGCGTGCTGACGAAAAATTATGGGCGCATCTTTATCGAATCCCTGCCGCCGGTCAGCAAATTTCAGGGCGCGGCAAAAGAATTGCCGGCGTTTGCCGCGAAATGGATTGACGGATCAAACTAGTCGTCTTTAGGACGAACTTGTACGAGAGGTGCTGTGTGGTAACATCTCGTTACGCCGAACTGGTTGCGCCCGGCAAGTTTGCGATTCGGGAGGAAACGCTAGAGCCGAGCGCCGATCAACTTCTCGTCCGCAT
>CAIKBD010000095.1 GCA_903825565.1 uncultured Anaerolineales bacterium
CGAACGCTCGTTTCGCGGCGTCGCGATTTTTCGCACGATTTTTATTTTGCCGTATATGGTGTCGCCCATTGTCGTCGGCTTGATTTGGCGTTATATGTTCGACGCGCGCAACGGCGTGATTGATTATTATCTCGAAGGCATCGGCAAAGCGATTCCGCCCTTGCAAGCGCTTGGTTTCATTCGCCAGGAATGGTTGAGCAGTCCGCAACTCGCGTTGCCCTCGCTCGTCATCACCGACATTTGGCAATGGACGCCGTTCATTTTCATCATCGTCCTCGCCGGCTTGCAAAGTCTGCCCGCTGAAGTGACCGAAGCCGCGTATATGGATGGCGCGAATTGGTTGCAGATGACGCTCTATGTGAAACTGCCGATGTTGAGCACGATTTTGCTCATTACGTTTTTGATGCGCTTGATTGACGTGTTCCGCGCGCTCGAAGTGATTTTCATTATGACGTTCGGCGGTCCCGGCATTTCGACCCAGGTCTTGTCGTTGCATATTTACAAGACCGCTTTCATCGGACAAGAGCTGGGCTACGCGGCGGCGATTTCGGTTTTGCTCATTGCGATTATTTTTGTTCTCAGCATCGGCGTTTTGAAATTCAACAATCCGATGAACGAGAAAAGCAACGCGTGATGGAGGATGACCATGCCTAGAAATTTCAAAATCAATTGGACTGCCATCGCGTACTATGTCATCCTCGTCGTGCTCGCGCTCGTCGCGCTGTTTCCGTTGTATATGATGTTCCAGACCTCGTTCAAACGCCAGGTGGACATTATGTCCGTCGAGCCGACCTGGATTTTCACGCCGACCTGGAGCAACTACGAAACGATTTTCACGCAACAAAAATTCGACCGCTACCTGACCAATTCGATTATAGTCGGCTTGGGCGCGACGTTCCTCACCTTGTTTTCGGCGGGACTCGCCTCGTACGCGCTCGCGCGAATGAAATTCCCAGGTCGCGGGATTATGGCGCAGACGACTCTGCTCATCCGCATGGTTCCCACCGCCGTGCTCGCCGTGCCGATTTTCGCGCTGTGGCAAAATTACAACATCGAAGACGGACGCATCGGGTTGATTTTGTTTTACACTGCGCTCGGTTTGCCGTTCGCCATCTGGCTCTTGTTCGGGTTCATCAAACAGATTCCGATTGAACTCGAAGAAGCCGCGATTATTGATGGGTGCAACACCTGGCAAGTGTTTTTCCAAATCTTGTTTCCGTTGATGCGCGCAGGGTACGCGGTTGCCGCGATTTTCACCTTTCGCATTGCGTGGAACGAATTTTTGCTCGCGTTGATTTTGACGAATCGTTACACGCGCACCTTGCCGGTCGAGACGACGCTCTACATCACCGAGCAAGGCGTCGAGTGGGGACGCATCGCGGCGATGGGCACAGTGCTCGTCGTCCCGCCGCTCGTGCTCACGTTCTTTTCCGCGCGCCAAATCATTCAAGGGATGACGGCAGGCGCTGTTAAAGGATAATTATGCATAAACCAAAATTACAAATTGCACTCGATACGTATGACTTGCCTTCTGCGCTTGCGCCTTTGCAAAAAGCGGCGGCGAACATTGACGTAATTGAATGCGGCACGATTCTGTGTCTTGCCGAGGGAATGCACGCGGTCAAAATTATTCGCAGTTTGTTTCCGGAAAAAACCATTCTCGCCGATGTGCGCATCGCCGAAGCCGGCAGTCTCATTTCGAAAATGGCGTTCGATGCCGGCGCGACCTGGGTCAGCGTCGTGAGTGGCGCGACGATGACGACGGTCGAAGCCGTGATGAAAGAGGCGACCAAGCGCGGCGGCGAAGTGCAAATCGAATTGATTGATGGCTGGACCTGGGAACAGGCAAAGCAATGGCGCGCGCTCGGCGTGCCCCAAGTCATCACGCATCGTTCGCGCGACGCCGAAGTGAAAGGCGAATTGACCTGGAGCCAAAAAGATTTCGACGAGATTCGCAAACTCAACGACCTGGGATTCAAGGTCACGGTGACGGGTGGCGTTGTCCCCGCCGATATTCTCTTGTTCGCCGGCGTGCCGGTGTACGTGTTCATCGCGGGACGTGGCATCTACGCCGCCGCCGACCCAGCGCTCGCGGCGAAAACGTTCCAGGATGCGATTGGTAAAACGTTTGGATAATGACGGAGGACGGAAGACGAAAGACGAAAGTCAGTCTTCGGTCATTGGTCTTCCGTCCTCCGTCAATTGCGGAGCAAATTCTTTGGCGACCCAACTCTCCCTCGGCATCTATGAAAAAGCTCTGCCGTACAACATTTCTTGGAGCGAACGACTCGACCTCGCGCATTCGGCGGGGTTTGATTTTGTCGAAATGTCGGTAGACGAAAGCGATGAACGCCTCGCGCGCCTCGCGTGGTCGCCGCGTGAATGCGCCGAACTGCGTGACGCGATTGTCGCAACCGGCGTGCCGATTACGACAATGTGTTTGAGCGGGCATCGCAAGTTCGCGCTCGGCAGTGCCGACCCAGGAATCCGCGCGCGCGCGTTCGACGTGATGCGTCGCGCGATTGACCTCGCCATCGGCGTGAACATTCGCATCATTCAACTCGCCGGGTATTACGTGTATTACGAACCGCACACACCCGACTCGCGCGCGCGTTATCGCGATGGACTCGCGCAAGGTCTCGAATGGGCGAGCAATGCCGGCGTAATGCTCGCGCTCGAAAACGTGGATGGCAACGACGTGGACTCGATTACACGCGCGATGGAATTTGTGAACGAGTTTAACTCGCCCTGGTTTCAAATTTATCCGGACATTGGCAACCTGGGTGAGCACGGTCTCGATGTGCGCGCCGAACTCGAACGCGGACGCGGACACATTGTCGGCATTCACGTCAAGGACACACGCCCCGGCGAACCGCGTCGCGTGCCGTTCGGTCAAGGCAGTGTGCCGTTTGTGGAGGCGTTTCAAAAACTCACCGCGATGAATTTCGCCGGACCCGTGATGCTCGAAATGTGGAACGACGATTCGCCGAACGCCGTGCAGGTTGTGCGCGATGCGCGCGAGTGGGTGATGGCGCGAATGCGGGAAGGTGGACTGTTACGCAATACGTAATATTGCATACTGCGTATTACGTAATTTTATAACGAGGTAATTATGCTACTCGAAGAACTCCGTCAACAAGTGTACCGCGCCAATATGGCTTTGCCCGCGAACAATCTCGTCACGTGGACGAGCGGCAACGTGAGCGGACGCGATCAGGAAACCGGCTTGGTCGTCATCAAGCCGAGCGGCGTTTTGTTCGACCAACTGACGCCGGAAAATATGGTCGTCGTTGACCTGGATGGTAATGTGGTCGAAGGTACGCTCGGCGCGTCAACGGATACCGCATCGCACGTTTACGTTTACAAACATCGCCTCGATGTGAACGGCATCACGCACACGCACTCGAATTACGCGACTGCGTTCGCGGCAGTCGGCAAATCCATCCCAGTTTGTCTCACCGCGATTGCGGACGAATTCGGCGCGGCGGTTCCGTGTGGCGATTACATTCGCATTGGCGGCGAGGCGATTGGCGCGGAAATTTTGCGATGCATCGGTACGAGTCCGGCGATTTTGATGAAACAGCACGGCGTGTTTACGATTGGCGCGACGGTACAAAAAGCGTTGAAAGCCGCAGTGATGGTCGAGGATGTTGCGCGCACGGTTTGGCTCGCGATGCAAATCGGCACGGTGCAAGAATTGCCCGCCGAGGAAATCGCGGCGAACTTTGAACGTTATCAAACGCGATACGGAACATCGCAAGCGAGTTTAGCCAAATGACGAATCGAATGACTTCGCGCGAACGCGTACTTGCCGCGCTGTCGCATCAACAACCCGACCGCGTACCGATGGACCTGGGTGCGTCCATCGTGAGTAGCATTCACGTTCAAGCGTACGATAATTTGAAAAAATATCTCGGACTCGATTTGGGCGCGACGAAAATTTTTGCGCGCACGTCGCAACTCGCTGTCGTTGACCCGGTGATTCTCGATTTGTTCGGTGTGGACACGCTCGGCGTGAAACCCGGTTCGCCGGAAAATCATCCGCATCGCGAAGTGCCTGACGAGTACGGTTTCATTGACGAGTGGGGCATTCTCCGCAAAATGCCGCCGGACGCGGACACGTATTACGTGGCGAACGCGCCACTCGAAGGCAACATTTCGATTCAGGACGTGATGAATTATCCGATGCCCGACCCGAGCGACCCAGGTTACGCGCGCGGCTTGCGCGAAAAAATTCTCGCGCTCCGCGCAACGAGTGACCGCGCGATTGCGATTTCCTTGCCCGATAGCGTCGTGCAACAAAGCCAACTCTTGCGCGGCTTTGGCGAATGGTACACCGACGCCGCCCTGAATCCCGATTTAATGTGCGCGTTGATGGATCGCGTACTCGAAAATCAAATCGCGATCTGGGACACGATTCTCAGCGCGGTCGGCGATGTGATTGACCTCGTGTTCAACTTTGACGACCTCGCAATGCAAGACCGCCTCATCGTTTCCCCGGCGATGTATCGCAAATATCTCGAACCACGTGTGCGGACATACATTGATTGGCTCAAACGCAAAACCTCTGCTAAAATCGTATTCCACACCGACGGCGCGATTGTGCCGGTTCTGCCGAGTCTCGCGGATATGGGCGTGGATTGCGTCAATCCGCTCCAGGTTTCCGCCAAAGGCATGGGCGATGTCGTCGCGCTGAAAAAACAATTCGGCGACCGCTTGTCATTCTGGGGCGGCGTGGATTCGCAACACACTCTGCCGCACGGCACGGCGGATGAGGTGCGCGCCGAAACCGTGAGCCGTGTGCGCGACCTGAATCAGAATGGCGGCTATGTGCTGGGTGCTGTTCACAACATCCAGGGCGATGTGCCGCCGGAAAATATCGTCGCGCTGTTTGAAACTGGACTGGGGAAAAAATTGTCGAATGATTGAAGCAATCATTTTCGATCTCGATGGCTTGCTCGTTGATTCTGAACGCTACTGGAACGAGGCGCGGCGCGCGATGGCGGCGGAGCGCGGCGTCGCTTGGAATGCCGACGACCATCGCGCGTGTATGGGCGTGAGCACGCGCACGTGGGCAAACTATATGATTCGCCGGCTCAACCTCGACCTTGCGCCCGAACAAGTCGAGCAACACATCATCGGCGTGATGGTCGAGTTGTACACGCGCCAAATTCCGTACTTGCCCGGCGCAATTGACGCCGTGAATTTTTCCGTACAGAATTTTCGGACGGGACTCGCCTCCGGTTCGCCGCGCGTGTTGATTGATGCGGTGACGAACGATGCGGCGATGCGCGGAAAATTTAAGGTAGTCGTTTGCTCAGATGAATTGCCGCGCGGCAAGCCCGCGCCCGATGTGTACCTCAAAGCGGCGGAACTGCTCGGCGTCGAGCCAGGACGATGCGCGTGCCTCGAAGATTCGGCGAACGGAATTTTGTCCGGCAAAAATGCCGGGATGTTTGTCATCGCGATTCCAGATGCGCGTTACGCGCCGCCCTCCCAGGAAATTTTACAGCAAGCGAATTGCGTGTTGACCTCGCTTGCCGATTTCAACTTGCAAGTCATTCGCGATTTGGAGAAAGCATAATGCCGCGATTCGATCTCACGACGATTGGCGAGGGACAATTACGTTACAGCGTTCCGCCCGGGCAACGCCTCGAACGGGCGACGCAACTCGATGTACGCGTGTCGTGCACCGAAGCGAATGTCGCGAGTTTGCTCGCGCGCCTGGGATGGAAGTGTGGCTGGATCACAAGTTTGCCGACAACGCCGATGGGCAAACGTGTCGCGAATGAATATTTGTTGTCGGGTCTCGATCTCTCCGAGGTTGTGTGGTCGGACCAGCATCGCTTGGCGACGTACTATGTCGAGTACGCCGTGCCACCGCGCGCGACCCAGGTTTATTTTGATCGCGCCAACACATGCTTTACTAATCTCACGCCCGAACAAATCAACTGGGATTATTTGCTTGACACGCGCTTGTTGCACTTGTCCGGCTTGACCGTGCCGCTCTCGCCCTCTCTGCGCGAGATTGTGCTCGAAGCGATTCGGCGGGCGAGTGCGCGCGGCATTCCGATCAGTTTCGACATGAATTATCGCCAGCGCATCTGGACGCCGGCGCAAGCACGCGAAGCGATTCTGCCGCTCATCGAAGGCATTGCGATTTTGTTTTGCAGTCGCGGCGATGCGCGTCAGGTTTTTGGGATCGATGGCACGCCGGCGCAAGTTGTAGAACGGTTGAGTGCATTGACCAGTGCGCAGTATATCGTGTCGTCCATGTCGAGCGAGGGCTTGATCGGTTGGGATCGCAAGAAACGCATAGCGTATCGCCAACCCGCGCGCGAGGTGGCAATCCTGGATCGCATCGGCGCAGGCGATGCGATGGTCGGCGGTGTTCTGCACGGTTGGATGCAAAACGATTTTGCGAAAGGCATTCGGTACGGCGCGCTCACCGCCGCGCTTGCACTCAGTCAGTACGGCGACCAGGTCATCACGACACGCGCCGAAGTCGAGGATTTGATGGACGCCGTGTCGCCGGACATTGCGCGGTGAACCGGATTGCGCGCCGTTCCTTTCAAGTTGGGTCAGCGTTAGCCGCTCAAGCAAATGCCGAGCGGCTAATTTTTTTCAGTGGCGACTGAGCCGGTATTTGAGGCGGGGTGCGAGTTGGTATATAATATCGGCGCGCGGTTATCAAACCGTTCGGTGCGCGCGATGTCTGATTAGGGATGTGAAAATTGAAAGTTGACACTCGGATGTTTTCAAGTTGGCTGACCTTCCTCATGCACCAAGCGCGTGACTGGCGCGTTACGGTGGCGCGCACTTCGCTCGACCGCTTGGCGAACCAGATTGTTTTCCCGTATCTATCGCTCTATATTTTGGCGCTGGGCGCGTCGGCGACGGAGTTAGGCATGGTGCTCAGCTTGGGCATGGTGCTGGCTGGGGTGATTAGCCCGTTTACCGGTTGGTACATCGATCGCGTTGGCCCGCGCAAAATTTATTTGCTGGGCATTGGGCTGGTCGCGTGCTCGTATCTCACATATGGTTTGGCGCAGGATTGGACGCTGGCATTCGTGGCGATGGCGCTGTATTGGCTGGGATATTCGATCAGCATCCATAGTTGCGCGACCATTTGCGGCAATTGTTTGACGAATGTGGATCGCGCGACCGGGATGATGATCTGCGAAACTTTTGGCGCGGGCTTGTTAGGCATGGCGGGCCCGCTCATCGGCGCGTGGCTGGTGATGATGTTTGGCGGCGTGAACGCTGCCGGTATTCGCCCGCTCTTTTTTCTGGCGTTTCTGCTGACCGGCATCACGTTTGGAATTGTGGCGACTCAGCTTTCGAATCAGCGGTGGCGCGTGGCGAGTCCGCACGCGCCGAATGTGTTGCGCGATCTCGCCCAGGTTTTGCGCGAGGGGCGACATTTGAAACGCTGGTTGTTGATTGCGGCGATTGGACAATTGCCCCTGGGAATGGTTTTGCCTTTCGCACAGGTGTTTGCGAACAAGATCAAAGGCGCGGATGAAGTGCTTCTTGGCGCGATGGTGACCGGTGCGGCGCTCGCCTCAATCGTCTTCGCGATCCCGCTTGGGCGGCTTGCGGATCGCATCGGGCGCAAGCGCGTGCTCTACCTTTCGATTCCGCTGTTTTGGTGTTCCGTCCTGTTGCTGATCGCAGCGCCGCACCCAGTTTTCTTGCTCCTGGCGGGCGTTCTTCAAGGATTCTACTATATCAGCGGACCTATTGCGGGCGCAATGGAGCGCGAACTGGTGCCCGCGGAGCAGATGGGACGGTGGATTGGGATTGCCCGCTTTACCAAAATGTGTTTCAACGCGGGCGCAACTTTTCTCGCCGGCATTATCTGGGATCGGGTGGGACCGGAATACGTCTTTTTGACGTTTGTGGTGCTGGAGATGATTTTCCGTTTGCCCTTGTTAATCAGTATGCCCGAAACGCTTCGGCTCCAAACACCCAAGCCGTTGCTGGTGCCTGCCGATCCTGCCGTAACTGATTGAAACTCAAATAAAAATTGGCATAACGCGTGTGAAAATTGTCGCGCGTTGGCTCGTCAGTTCTAGGTGTGAGTGCAAACGGCGATTAATCGTGATATAATCGGGTTGTCTCTCGAATCGGTGAGGTGACGATGCCGTCTCCTGTTTGGCTTCGACAATCGCGTTTGTGGATAGCGCTTTTAGCGCCGATTCTGTTCGCTTGCCTGCAAGTGTTGCCTTTGCCGGGTACGTGGATTAGCGTTGCCTTGGCGTTGGTAGCGCTTGAAGCCGCTGTGTTCTTTCCCTGGTTTCGCACGCATGTGGCGCGTGTGGGTTGTCTTGCGCCGCTCCTCTTTGCCGCATTGACGTTTGCTGGGCTTGCCAGCTTGTGCGCGTTCCTCACTTTGAATGCCGGATGGTTTCTGCTTTTATCCGGCGGTGCTTCTGCTCTGTGGGCTTGGGATGATCCTACATTCGGCTTGCGCTTTTTGCGCGCACTTGTGTTCTTTCTGGGCACCAGTGGTTATCTCGCGGGAGTAGCGGCAACGCTCGCACATTTTTTCGCGGCGCGATCCGTCGGTGCGCAATTTGCCGCTTGGTGGCGTGCGGAACTCGGCGAGCCGCCTGCCGCGTATGCGGTCGCGCTCTTGTGGATTTTATTTGTCGGCGAAACGGTCGCATTGTGGACGAACTTGTTTCGCAATTTTGAACCCAGTCTTGAGTCGCTCTCGCTTTTTTCCTACGGTTTGCCTGTGGCATTGTTTGTGGCGGTGTTGCACGCGTACAACGCGCGATCCCACCCGCGCACACCTGCGGGCTGGTTGGCCGCGACGGGTGTCGGGCTGGCTTTGGGTTTGGGCGTCGAACGTCTGCACACGTTCTTGCCGGTCGCGCCTACGTGGTTTGGCGTCGTCGTGCCATCGCCGGTCGCCTCGCTGATCAGCACGGCTTGGCAGGTGATGGCGTTTGGGTGTGTGTTTAGTTTGGCGGCGACCCGACGGCATCGGCTTGCCGTTGGCTTGCAGATTCTCGTCGTGGGTTTGGGCGCAGGCGCGCTCGTCGCCATCATTTACGCGTACCCGTTATGTGCCTGGGTCTTTGATCGGCTGACGCCGCTACCGAAAATTGCCGGCGACGCACATGTTCTCTTTATCCTAGTCAGCCAATTTCTGGGCGTGTTGGTCGTGTTGTATGCCGGCTCGGTTGCCGTGGTGTGGAGTCGTCCGGCGACCCGGGCGGGACAATTCGTCGTCGGCGCGCTCACCGGCGCGGTGGGGGGCGCAGTCGTGTTCGGCTTGTTGCTCGCGCCGCTCGCGGGGGTAATGGCACAGACGGCGTTGTACGGCGTCGCCATTACACGCGTTGGGTACGGCGAACTCGAATGGTTGCTCAAACTTGCGCACGCCGTCAATTTCGTTTTTCCCGTTATGTTTGTTGCCACGTGGTTGGCGATTGGGATTGGCGCGACGGTCGGCGGCATTACTGGCATGTTCACGCCGGTGGCGACTGACCAGCGCCAAGCACGCGCGATCTCGCCCACGCAAATCGTATCCGAACTTTCGGGACAGACGAATTTGATGGTGTGGTTGGCGTTCGATCTATTTGTCGTGTACGGAACCTTGATCTTGCTGGGACCTCAACTGCAAGATATTTATGATCGCCTGGGTGTGGTGCCGCTATGGTCGCCAGCGTGGAACTTGCCTTTATCGGTCTTGCCGCGTTGGTTGTTCTTGATCGGCTTGCTTGCGGTGACGCTCGTGTGGTTGTACCGCTTTCAACTGGGTTTGACCGAAACCACCGCACCGTTCGCACGCGTGAGTGAGCGCGGCACTCTGCGCGTGATTGCCGGCGCGATGTTGGGCTTTGCGTTGCTGTGGATGACCCTCGGCGAGGCAGACCCGCTGACGCACATCGTGCGCTGGGCAGTGGTGGTGTTCGCCGTTGAAATTTGGATCGGACTGGATACAGCGCGCGTCGCGTTGCCCGCGCCACCGCGCGAACGCTCCGACTGGACGGGGAGTGGCATCGTCTACGGTTTTTTCGTCGGCGTGTTCAGTTATCAATTCATCGCCATCGCCTTGAGTCTCGTGTTGGTTGCGATTGTGCTCATCGCCGAGTTGATCAAAACCACCGCGCCGCCGCCAGGCGTGGAATGGCTCGCGCCGATCCTGGCGACCCAGGTCACGCTCACGCCGATCACGTTCTTGTCCTTCATCGTCGTTTACATGGTGTTTGGTATTTTCGGCGGCGCGATCAATCGGTGGGTGTTCAAACGCTTTGCCGCGCTCTTTTTCGATGCGGTGGATGGCGCACCCACGCTCAAGCCGTTCTGGGCGGGCACGCTCAAGCGACTGCCGCGCGGATCGGCACAACGGTTGGCGGCGCGCATTCGCGCTGGCTTCACGGCTCGCGTCGTGGGCTTGGTTTGTGTGGTGCTGGCGGGTTGGAGCGTGTGGCGCGGTTTGCCCTTGCTTGTGGCGGTGGGGCTGGCGCTGGTGGCAACCTTGCTCTTCACTCGGCGTCTGACATTGCGTGCGGCGCGCATACCCTTGCCCGTGTTTGCTCTGGCGTTCGTGTTGGTTTGGCTCGGCATCCTCGTTTTGAGTTTGTCCGACCCAGCCAATCTAAATGATGCGTGGGGCTTGGCGCGCCTTGGGTTTGCGGTGAGTGTCGGCGCTGCCGCCGGCATCGGTTATCGCGCGCTTGTCATTTTTACGCCCGCGGCATCCGTGCCACGGATGCGCCTGACCGCTTTGCTGGGAATTGTGGTGCTGTCCGGTTTACTGCAGCAAGCCAATCAAGAACAAGTCGAGATCGCCGGCAACGTGAGCCGGTACGATGGCGAACGCTGGAAACGCATGACCGATAGCAATAGCCCGCTGGCAGGCGCGCTCAACTATCAATTCTTTTTGGATCGCCAGCGGCAGGTGTGGGTGGGCGGTGGCACCGGCGCACTGGTCGCGCAAACCGCGCAGGGCTGGCAGTCGTACTTTGCGCAAGGTGGAGCGGATCGCTCGCGGCAAAGCCGGCGCGAGCGCGCACAGTTGATGGCGCGCCAAACGTTTTTCGAGCAAGACCGCGCCGACCGGCTGTGGATTGTCTTTGGCGAGCATTTCGGCGTGTTGACAATGCGCGAAGAATCCTCGGCGATTGTCTCGGCGTTGACAATGCCGAGCCGGCAACCGACTGCCGCCGAGCTAGAATATTTTGATCGGCTGGATGAGACCGCGTTGCAAAAAGCGCTCCAGGCAGAACCTGGGACGCAGTGGCGGGTGGATCGCCTTTATGAAACCGATCCGCCGAAACGGGTTTACTCCGCTGTGCCCAATCTCGCCGCGCCGATTGCCGATCTCGCGCTGGATGCGGCGGGCGATCTCTGGATTGCCACTGCCGGAAGTGGAGCGTTGCGCTTGCGCGCCGGGCGGGCGCCCGACGATGCGCGCTGGGATTTTTTCGGCGCGCACAATAGCGGCTTGATCACCGACACGGTGAATGTGCTGTTGCCCATGCGCGATGCGAGCATGGGGTTTGGCACGGCGCGCGGCGTCAGCCGGTTCGATGGCAAGACCTGGGAAACGTTTCCCGGCTTGGATGCGCCGGTCCATGGCTTGCTCGAAGATAGCCAGGCGCGAGTGTGGGCGGGTACCGCGACGGGCGCATACCAACTCAGCGGCAAACAGTGGACGCGTCTCGGTGAGTTGGAAAATGTTACGACGTTAGCGCGCGACGCGCAAGACGGCGTTTGGCTCGGCGGTCCGCAAGGCGCAGTGCGCTGGGTTGCGGATCGCGCGCAGTATACGATCCGCGATTTCCCCGTGACGAAAATTATTCCGGGCGTCGGCAATACGGTTTGGCTCGGCGGCGCACAGGGCTTGATGCGCTACAACTTGGCGACGAGCCGTATCGATCTGTTCAACGCGGAGAACAGCGGGATGGCGACGAACTGGGTGCGCGATCTCCTGCTCGATCCCACCGGCGATTTGTGGGTCTCGACGTTTGTGACGACGGTGGCGCATGGCTCGCCGTGGTCGGTGATGATCTTGGGAGCGCTCTTTTTCAGTTACCTGTTTGCGCAGGTGGCGCGCGGTTACAACCAAATGCCCGAGGCACGCGCCCGGCGCGTGGTGCGGCAAATCGCGCGTGCGCCGGATATCGCGCTCGGCACGTACCACGATCTCTTGGCGACTGCGCCCGACGCGGGCGCGGTGCTGGCGAATGTGGCGACGCAAACCCGGCTTGCCTCGACCTGGAGCACACTGGCGACCACCCTCGTGCCGCTTGCACCGGATCACGCGCCGCCTGACGCCGGCACGCTGACCCAGGTTGCTGAACAACTTGCGGCGGAACGTGCGGTGATGCACGCGCCGGCGTTGGGTGCGATCTACCGCATGTTCGCGCAGGCGTACGCGGCAAAAACTCCCGCGCACATTGCGGCATGGTCGTTCAAACGCGTGGCGGATGCGAACGGCGCAATGCCGATTGCGCTCGGTGAAAATTGGGGTCCCGTCAACCTGCCGCCGTTCCTCGCGCCGGCGACGTTGCAGTTGTGTGACCAGTTGCAACGCACCGTCGGCTTGGTCGCCAAATCGCTTCAGGTCAGCGGCGCACCCGATCAAATGATCTATCTCACCGATGCGTTGCGCGAGATCGAACGGGCGGCGCGCGCCGCCGATACTGTGCCGCCACCCGAGCGTGCCGTGTTGCGCGCGATTGCGCTGA
>CAIKBD010000096.1 GCA_903825565.1 uncultured Anaerolineales bacterium
CACAATACCCAGCGCAATCAGAATCACCACTCCTACTGCGCCCCACAACCTGGGATCGTTGTACCAACGTCGTCGTTGCGCCGCGATGACGTTCGCCAACAAGCGCGACGCATCGCGGTACGTTTCGTCCGCCACGACGATTTGCCGCAACAAGTCGCGCGCGCGCGCCAAATCCTTCGCCTTGAGCGCGGCGTGCGCCTGGGCGTACAGCGCTTCGAGTTCGAGCGGTTCGCTCATCGGTTCTCCAGTTTGAAAATGCCATAGGGTGTCGAAGCATAGACGCTCGCATCTTTCGGGTCAACCGCGATGGAGTAGATCACCAGTGCGCCGAGCAAGCCGTTATTCACGCCGCCCCACGTTTTGCCGCCGTCCGCAGAAATGTACGCGCCGCTGTCCGTGCCCGCGTAAAGGCGATCCGGATTTTTAGGATCGAACGCCAGCGCGTTGACAAAACGATTGCCCAAGCCGAGGTTGCTCGATTGCCAGGTGGCGCAACCGTCCGCGCTGATCACCACGCCACTGCCGCGCGTCGCCGCGAATACACGCTCCCGCGTGCGCGGGTCTACCAACGCGCGCGCCTCCGTCGTCGCAAACCACAGCGCGGCTTGCGGCGCGCATGCCACCCAGGTCTTGCCGGCATCGTCGGAGCGAAACACTGCGCGGTCGCCGATGGCGTAAGCGCGTTGCCCTTGCGCGGGATCGAAAAAGAGCCGCGCGTCGCGCAAGTCATCCGCGCCAGTCGCCGCTTGCCAGGTCTTGCCGCGATCTTCGGAAACGAAAAGCGGCGCCGCTTGGTTGCGCCCCGCCAACGCGTACACTGTGCTCGCACGCGAGGGGTGCGTCGTCAAACTGGACCAGTTGCCGCTCGCGCCGACCTGGGGCGTCCACGTCGCACCCTGATCGGACGAGACGAACATTTCGCCGGGTTTGACGGAACGCCGATAAAAAGTTGCGCCGTCCGCGCTGATCGCCAAACCGCAACCGTCTTTGGCGATGACACTCCACACCCGCCCGCCATCGGTCGAGCGAGACAGCGCACGACTGCCGCCGTCCGCGCACGCGCCTTCTTCGAGATACAAAATGCCGGGCTTGGCATCGGCGCGAAATTCGATCTGCGCGCCGCCCAGCCCACTGTTGCGTGCGCTCCACGTCGCGCCATCGTCCGCCGAAACCGCCAACCCCAAGCCCGCGGCAAAAAGCAGGTTGCGCGCTTGCGGCAACACGGTCAGCAACGCCAACCCGTTCATTTCGACCGGGCGCAACGCTTGCCACGTTTGTCCGGCGTCCACCGATTTGCTCACCGCGCCGGTGTGGCTGGCACAATACACGGTCGCGCCATTCGTCGGCTGAACGGCGAGCGCGACACAATCCTTCTGCCCGGTTTGTCGCCACGTGTTGCCGCCGTCCGTCGAGCCAGCCAATTCGCCATTCGGCGCGGCGTAAACATAGTTGCCGGTCTGGGAATCCAGTTTGAGTTGCTCCCAGGAAATCCCGGCGACCTTGAGCGCAGTCGGCGTCCACGTTTTGCCGCCATCGTTCGTTTTGTACACGCCGCCCGCGCACGTCCCGCCGCCCAACGTGGCGGCGAAAAGTGTTTGCGGATTCGTCGGGTGCAAAACGAGGTTGGTGATTTCGCGCGGGCAATCCAAGCGCGCGTTTTGCGTTTGCCACGTCGCGCCGCCATCGGACGTGAAAAAGATCGCGTTGCCGTGCGTAAAGTACAGCTGTTGCCGATCCTTGAGATTGAGCGCGAGGATCGCCGTGCGCTCCCCCGCCGCGCTCAAATCCAAACCCTGATTGATCGCCTGCCACCGTTCGCCGCGATCCACGCTCTTGAAAACGCCGCCGAGCGTCGCGCCGGCATATAGGATTTGGGAATTGCCGGGATCGATCCAGAGCGAACGCACGCCCGCGCGTCCGAGTCCGTTCTGCGCGGGTTGCCACGACGCGCCGGCGTTCAACGATTTGTAAATGCCGGCGTTCGCCGTGCCAACGTACCACACACCCGGATCGTTCGGGTCAACCGCCAGCGCGGTGATGGAATCGCGCGGGAGAAACGCGCCGCTCGAAACGCGCGTCCACGCCAGCGGGATCGCGGTCGGCGTCGGCGCAGGAACCTGGGTCGGCGACGGAGCGACCGTGGGCGTGGCGCTCGGCGCAGAAACCGGTGCGCGTATTGGCGTCGCCGGGAGAGTGGACGCGTGCGGGGTTGCCATCGCAGTCGGCGGCGCGCTCACACTTTGCGCCGGTGCGGAGAACTGCGCCAGCGCAAAAATCAAAACCGCAACGAGCGCGAGACCCAGCGCGCCGCCGCCAACCCACAGCCAACGATTTTGCCACGCCGGTTTTGTCGTGCCGCGCAGTTCGACGGCTTGCGCCAGCAAACGCATCGCATCTTTGTACGCCTCGTTTTGCGCGACGATGCTTTTGAGCGACTGGATCGCGTGATCGTAATTTTTGCCGGCGATGGCGCTCTGCGCGGCGGCATACACCTTTGCCCATTCGCGCTCGCGTGCGGCCAGATGGATTTCGGCTTCGGCTTGCGCGCGGTCGGGTGGTTCGAGCGCGAGATAATCTTGCCACGCCGCGAGCGCATCGTCCCAGCGTTCAAGTTTCGCCATGCCGCGTGCCCGCGCGCGCGCATTTGCCAACTGGCTCGCGTGTCGCTCGCGGCGCACCTGCGCGAGTTCCGCTTCAACTGCCGGGTTCGATTCGCGCGCGCGATAATCTTGCAACGCGGCGAGCGCATCGTCCCAGCGTTCGGCGGCGCGCGCCTGCTGAACACGCGCGAGCAACGCGTCGAGTTGCGCTTGGTGTTCGGCGTCTTGGAGCGCGATCCGTTTTGCCTGCACCGTGACATCTTCAGGCGCAACCTGGGTTGCTTCGACGAGCAACGCCATCGCGCCCGCCCAATTTTTCGCCGCTTGTTCTTTTTCCGCGCGCGCCAACAACGCCGTGAGGCGTTCCTGGCGTTGCGCTTGACGCAAGGTCGCCAATTTTTCCGGCAAAGCCGGATCGTCGGGCGCGACCTTGCGCGCCTCTTCCAGCGCGAGAATCGCCGGCTCCCAACGCTTTGCCGCTTGCTCGCGTTCCGCGCGCGCGAGGAAACTGGCGACGAGTTTCATTTTCTTTTGCGCGCGCACTTGGGCGAGCCGCGCGATCAGGGTTTGGTCTTCCGGGGTCAAGCGCAACGCGTCCTCGAACGCGCCCAACGCGTCCTCGTCGCGGTTCTCCGTCAACGCTTGCTCGGCGCGTTGGCGGTCCAAGTCTGCCAGCCGTTGCCGCGCGTCCGTGTGTTCCGCGTTGATCTGCAAAACTTGTTCGTACGCGCGCATCGCGTCGCGCACGCGGTTGCGCGCCTGCGCCTGATCACCCAGCGCGAGGTGCGCGTCGCACAAACCGGCGCGCGCGGCAACGTCCTCTTCGTCAAGCTTGAGCGCCTTTTCAAATTCGCCGGCGGCGCGTTCGAAATTTTTCTGTTCGAGGTACACCGCCGCAATGCCAACTTGCGCCTGAATGTTGGCGGCGTCCACCGCCAACGCCTGTTGAAAACTGGCGATGGCTTTATCCGGCAAACCCTGGTCTTTGTATGCTTGTCCGATTTCGATGAACCGATTCGCAATCGGATTGACTTGCACCAGTTCTTCCTGCACGCGTTCGAGCGGGCGGTTTCTTTCCAACCACGCTTGCATCAAGTAGACGACAAACCGGTTGTCGCTCGTCAGGACATCTTTTTCGCGCAGGCGCAACAAGGCGGAGCGCAAATCCTTTTCGCCGAAATGGACGTGTTGCCGCCGCAATACGTCCATCAGCGCGCGCGGTTCGGCGTTGCCGCGCAAGTGCGCCAAGCCCGCCAGCGCCCATTTTTCGAGATCGGCGGCTTCGTCCCACACGAATTTTAGGTTGACCGTGCCGCGTTCGATCACATCGTCCAGCACCGTCGTCACATCGGCTTCGGCGATCTGGCGTTGCCCGGTTTGCTGGCACCGCGAAAATAATTCATAGCAGACGAGTTGGGTAAAGTACGGATGCCCGGAGGTGATCTGATAAATGCGGGCGATGGCGGCGGGAGCGTACTCCAGCACGCCTTCGACGGGGCGCGTGATGAGCCGGTGCGTTTGCTCGCGTTCGAGAAAACTGATTTTTTTATACAGCGCGGCTTTGAAGAATTCGGTGTAGGCCGCCTGCATATTTTCCAGTTTGCGCCCTGCCGAGCCAATCGAAAAGATGAAGGTGAGCTGGGGGCGGCCCATCAGCCGGCGCAAGTAATCAATCAAGGGGCGCGCCAAGGTTGCGCGGACATCCGGTTCTTCGAGCGTGTCGAATTCGTCAATCGTTAGCAACAAGGTGTGATCGGCGAGGAGCGATTCGAGTTGCGGCAAAAAATGCGTTTCGAGGAATTCCGGATCGGCGGCGAACGCTTCGCGCTCCGGCGCGGGGAGGACGATGCCGCGATCCTGTTTGAGGACGCGGACGATTTCGCGGGCGAGCCACCACAAGAAGCGGTCCAGCGTGGTGTGCGTGCGGCCCTGCAAATCGAAAAACACGGGGATGTAGCGCGGCGGCAACCGATAGGCGAGTTGTTTGAGCACCGAGGTTTTGCCCACGCGGCGCTGACCGTGCACCACGAGCAAATGGTCTACGAATTGCCCCGCCAAGCTGCGTTCGATCCAATCGAAAATGTCGTCGCGCCCGAAAAACATTTTCGCTGCGGTCACAGGCGCGCCCGCGATGTACGGATTCACGATCTCGCTCACGGCTACCTCGTCGGAATGTTTTGGAAAATCTAGCGTCACCCTAGCCGCGCGCTTTGGCTCTCAAACCAAGCCCGCCGATCAGTTCCCGTTGGGAAAGCGTTTTTATTCTATCATTTATCCAGACGAGTGTCAAAGAAAAATGAATTTCAAGATACGGCTACGCACCCTGGCGCCTGATTCAAAAACGATTGACATTCGCTTCGGTTCGTGCAATAATCGCGTCGAGTTCACTCCTCAACGCGGGAGCTGTGTGGGCGCGTTGATGCAACATATCCGAGACCTCAGTAGACCCTCGGATAGGAGTGGGCTTTTGTGTTGCTCACGCCGCAATCGAGCAGAGCAAGTCCTGTCTCTTTTTCCCACGCCTGACGGTTACGCAAAGCGTGATAGAATCGCGCGCGGAAGGGGAAAACCGACGATGACACTTTTGGACAAGGCATACGAACAAGTCGCACAGACTTGCCGGCGTTTGCGTCCGGGCATTGGTTATCCTTAAACGCAAAACGCGCGCGTCTCTCCCTGCGAGAGGCGCGCGCGTTTTGGGGTCTAGCTTGGAATGGGGCGAGAGGGGCAATAGCCCTCATCAAACCAAATCACCGTTGCCCTCTGTCTTCAATTATATCTTTTCTCCGCGCGCATTGCAAGACCCGTTGAAAAACGGGCGCGCCCATTCGTGCACCACTGTTTTCACGAGCTTACGCTCCCGCGCCTCGTGCCGCGCAAAGATCGTATGCAACACCGCACGCTGATGCTCCGGCGCGCCGCTCCGCACGATGTCGGCAATCCGATCTACCTGCGCCAGCAACGCTTCGAGCGCGTGCGGGTTCGCCGGCGACGCGCGCAGGGTTTGCTCCGCCTCACGCGCCGCTTGCTCCAATTTCGCGCGCCGCCGTTTATACTCCGCCTGGTCAATCTGCCCATCTATAAACAACGAGTTCAGCCGCTCCAATTTGCCAGACGTTTCGGCGACCGCGCGCCGCGCCGCGTCAAGCGCGGGCGTCGCGGCATGCTTTGCCAAGTCGCGCGCGCGTTGCGCGATCCGCGTCTTCATTTCGTCCGGCGCGGTAAACCCAGCCAATTGATCGAGCGCGGCTTGTTCCAACACGTCCGCGCGCACCGGCGTTTGCGTACATTTCCGTTTGATCTGCGCGCCGTGCCGATAATAGCGAATGCCGTTGCTTTCGTTGCCGATGAGGTGCGCGCCGCACTCGGCGCAATACACGTTCACCAACAAATAGACGCGCTTGGCGCGCCCGCCCCCGCCGTGCCCCCACGCCGTTTTGCGCGCGCGGCGCCGTTCAATCACCCGCTCCACCAGGTTGCGCGCCACAATCGGCGCGTGCGTGTCGCGCACCACGCGATCCGCGCCACCCTTGCCGCGGCGAATCGAATGTCCAGCGTACACCTCCGCCTGCTCAATGATCCGCCGCACGTCGTCGGTGTGAAATTCGCGCGGCGCGCCGTGGCGGTCACGATACCGATACCCCGCCCGATTCATTTGCTCGGCGAGATTCACAAAGCCAATGTCCGCGTCCGCGTAGATTTCAAAACACGCGCGCACCGCGTCCGCGTACCCGAACCACGCCGCCGGGCGCGCCGACGCGCCCGGCGCAAACGGCGCGCGCTCGGCATTGCCGGCAACCCACTGCGCGCAAATCCGCCACACCCCCTCGGTCGTCGCCGTCAACTTTTGCTCCGCCGTGCGCGCACAGCCGAACGGCACATAGCCCCAGTGTTGCAAGCGCGTGTCGCGCTTGAACGCAATCGTCGCCTTCATCCGTTCGCTTGCAATGTCACTCTCGAATTGGTTCAGCGTCGCGATCACGCCCATAAACGCGCGCCCCGCCGAGGTCGTCGCGTCAATATTCTCCTTGAGTGAGATCAGCGCGATGCCGCGCCGGTCGAGCTCGCCGATAAAAACGAACAGGTCCCGCATCGAGCGCGACGCGCGCGAGAGCGATTCGACGATCACTGCCGTGACGCCGGGATCATCGAGATGCGCTTTCAGATCAATCCAGCCGGGGCGATTCTCGTTGCGCCCGGAACGATGTCCATGCGCGTCCTCAAAAAGCGCCACGTCCCAACTGCGCTTGTGCGCCTCGGCGACGACGACGGCGCGTTGGCGCGCCGGCGAAATTTCATCGGACGCCAGGCGCACAAGCGATTTTCTGACGTAGCACAGCGCAATGCCGCCCACTTATTCCGCCGGGGCGGTGAGCGTTGCCGCCGGCGCGCCATCGTCCTGGGTGGCGACGGTTACGGCGGTTTGCGCGAGCGCGTTGATCAACTCGGCGAGCAGGGTTTCAAATTGATTCTGGGTGGGTGGTGTAGTCATACAAGTCAAGCACGCTCCAGTAGGGGCGAGGGAATTTACCCCTTCTACCTTCGAGGGAGAAGGTTTGGATGAGGGTCGCCTGTTTTTTATTTATCTCCACATTTCCCACATACCGCCACATACCACATCCCGCCACATCCCGCCTCATATCATCCCCGCCAGCGCGGGGGAAATGTGGCGCCCGGCGTTTTGCCCTCCATCGTTTTTCTGCACAGCCGTTAATAGACCGCGCTGTTCGAGCCATTGCGCTGCCCGGGTCACCCGATCCGGGCGAATCCCCAACGCCGTCGCAATCCGCGTGACGACGAACAGCCCGCCGCCCTGCTCGACCGCCACCCTGACCATAGCGCGGATTTCGTCCGGCAAATCATCGGACCCGACAACACCCGTTCCAATCAGCGTCGGCGGTTTCGACGCGCCGTCGCCAAGTTCTCTCGCGCCCGGCGACGGCAGTTCGATTGTGTACGCTTGCGCCTCGGTCAGTTTGCCCGCATACGCTACGAGCATCCGCCCGACGACGCCGCCGAGTTTTTGCGCGCCGCCGCAACCAAGGATTGCGACACTGTTTACCGAGCTCGGCACGCTCAGCGCAACGCGCAACACCGCGTTTGCCTGCACCTGTTGCGGAATCGTCCGGGTGTCCGGGTGTTGCGTCGCGCAAATCAGATGCACCCCGCTGGCGCGCGCCGTTTGCGCCAATGTGACCACCGTGCCCATCGCCGCGCTCGATAGCCCAGCGATTTCATCCACGATAATCACGATTCGCCGCATCGTCGCGGTCTCACGTTGATTGTACTCCTGCAGGTTCGTTGCGCCGGACTGACGCAGTAAACCGTTGCGCGCGCCGACCTCGGCGAGCACGTGCGCCAGCGCATCGGCAACGTCCGCGTCCTCGACGTATTGCGTGCCCGGCAGTGTTGCATAACGTGCATACTCCACACCGCCCTTGCCGTCCACCAACACGAGTTCAACTGCGCGGCTGGCAATCAATGCCTGAATCCAGCCGTGCAGAAATCGCGTTTTGCCCATCCCACTCGAACCTGCGACGAGCGCGTGGGTAAACGATGGCAGGGGGATCCAAAAATCGGCATTGTCCGCCATCACGCCAACCGGCAACGCCAGGCGCGTCGGTTGCGTGGCGAGGTCGAGCGGTTTGGACACGAACATTTTTGCCGCAACCATCGGCAAACGCGCTGGCGTGTCAGTTGCCGCCGCGCCGAGTTCCTCCACATTTCCCGCATCCACATTTCCGTTGGCAAACGCGCGCGCGAGTTGAATCGCCTGCGCGCGTTTCGTCACATCGGGGTCAATCGCGCCCTGCGCGATTTGCAACGGCGCCGCACTCGGCGGCGTCAATAACGCCACTCCGCCCGGTTGGCGCGTGGGGGCGAGGACCGCCTGCCTGCCCGCGCGGTCGTGCGGCAGAACGACAAACGGCGTCCCGTCCGCGTCGCGGATGGTACGCACGCGCAGGTTGAACGAATCCGAAAAACGCACGAATACTATCCCGACGACAGCCACGCCGCCAATCGCCGCCAGCACGACCGCGATCAGCACGCCGATGGCGCGCGCGGTTTCGGTGCGACGTTCCCATTCCTGTTTTTCCGCAAACGTCCGCGCCATCTCAGCGGCAGTCGTCGCGGTCGCCTCGCCACTTGCGCGGGTGGCACGCGCGTCCGCCGCGCGCGCGATGGCGGTCGCCGATGCGCTCGCGCGCGTCTGCTCGACGATGACGGCATTGGCGGTGGCGGTTGCCGATGCGCTCGCCTGGGTCGCTTGCGCGTTCGCGGCATTGGCGGTCGCGGTCGCGGCAATGTTCTGCGCGTGCGCGG
>CAIKBD010000097.1 GCA_903825565.1 uncultured Anaerolineales bacterium
ACCCGTGGTGCTCCGCATATGCACCATCAACACATTCTCGAAATTATCGCGTGGATAAGTCGTGCTCGGTGAATATCGCGCCCCAGAAAACCAGGTTGTGCCCACACCGGTGGCATCGCCATAATCCGTCAAATAGGGATAACGAAATCGGACCTCAATCGCGTGGCTGAGCCCATTCGCGTTGATGGTGTTGAATACATCATTACGCCAGACCATCGGATAGGTCGTACCCCAGGGTTGTTCGAGATGGAGATAACCATTCTCGACCCGCACATTGTTCCAGTTGCCGGCGTAGTCGATGTTCCAACCCGTCAGATCACTCCACGCATTAAAGTCGATACCGTAATGCAATTGCCAACCGGTTTGCGCTAAAGGTGCAGCAGGCAATGGCGTCGGCGTAAACGCAATGATCAAAACCACACTAACAACAATCGCCAAGACACGCATTCGAACCATCGCTAGACCTCTCAATGCACGACCCGCATTAGCAAGTACATCGCACCTGCCAAGCAAAAGGAAAATGCGTAAGGCACGGCTTCTTTCTCAAACTCGGCTTGGCTCGGTAGAAACTGGCGAGTGAGGAGTCGCCAAAAAATGGCGCGTGGAATCGTTCGCCACTCGCGGCGATACTTGTAAGCCAAGTACGGCAAGCCCGTGACAATGATGCTCGCGGCGACAAACCACACGAGTTGGAAATCGGGATAGAGTCCAAAGAGTCCCATCAAGAGTTTGGCGTCACCCCCACCCATAAAGCGAACTGTCCACAGAGTAAAAAGCACTGCCCAGTACAAAAGAAAGATGCCGTCGCGAAATGCAATCGCTCGCACCAGACCGATCAACATCAGCGGATAAGTGATGGTGTTGGGCACAAGCCGCGTTTTGAAATCGTTCACGCTAATTTGCACGAACAATGCGGCCATACCAATAAAGGCAATGCGCGATGAAACCTCGGCAGGGATAGGCAAGACCGCCGGGAGCACCAACACCAATGCGAGGACGGCAACACTGGCTGAAAGACTATAGTTGTATAAACGCGCGATACTGGGTCGCGCAAGTTGAGCCTGGGTCATAGACTGTTATTGATCTCCTTGATTTTGGTAACGATGGTGTTGAAGAGCGCGATGATAGCGAGAGTCATTAACGCCGCAACCAGCGTAGCCAGGACGACATATTCCATTGTTTCAAGACCGCGTTCATCGCGGTGAAAGAGTTTCAAGGTCATTCGTTGTTCCTTCGTGAGGGATTGGGAACTCGGAACATTCCCAATCCCTCAAATTTCATCTCACCCAATTCGTGAGGTTACGGTTGCGCGGCGGTCGGCACGTTATCCGTGATAATCGTGTTGGTCGCATCGGCGCGGGCGTTGGTGGTATTCCAAATCGCCACCATGACGAGAGTCATGATCGTGATGATGAGGGTTGCCCCTACGACGAACTCGACCATTTCCGTACCGTGCGCATCACTGTGAAAGCGGCGTAACAGTTTCTTCAAAGCGTATCACCTCCTCTCTATTTTGGATTTATGACACCTGCACTTGCGTGCGGTGCAAGTGTTTTCGATTTCTGATTTTGCAATCCAAAATTCAAGATCAGAAATCGCAAATCCCATTATGGTTGTCCTGGCACACCCGAGAGCGATGTGATCAGCAAACTAACCGCTGGGATCAATGCCAGGAGCATGATCGTTGGAAAGAGCGCGAAGAGCATCGGCAAAATCAATTTGGTCGGCATCTCTTCAATCGATAATTCTGCACTGGACACAATGTTCTGCGAAATCGAGTCGGCGCTTTGCGCGAGTGCTTCGGCGAGTGACATCCCGCCGCGCAACGCAGCGCGCACAAGGACTAAAAGTTTTCGTAAATCCTCAGATTGGAAATCCTCTGCCAACGCTTCGATCATTTTTTCAGGTCCTTCCATGCGTAGCGTTCGCTCGACGTGATGGCGCACCCGTTCGATAAACGGCGTCGTCGCTTCCTGGGGGCGATTCGCAATATGTTCGAGTGCCTGGGATACTGTGACATTAAGCGCGAGTGCCAAGCGCAACTCGGCGACAAAATCACGTACTTCCAAACGCAAGCGCCAACGCGCGTTGTCTTTCATCTGTCGTCGAACGAAGGACGGGATATAGACAGCACCCAGACCGAAAATCGATCCATACACGTACTCGGTACCCCAGAGGACTAATAACAGCGCAATTACGCCGAGAATTCCTGCGATGAGCCGCCAGGTTTCCCAGGGCAGTTGATCCACCGCATCTTTCGGACCGTGATCAATTCCTTTTTTCTGATAGAAACGTTTCCATACCGGCGTTCTCAACAGAACCACTCGTTGCACGATTTGACCTGTCGTACCTAGCGTGGCATACAGTCCAAAAAACGCAGCACAGAACGCGCTACCGATCAAAATTGCATGAACTACGATTTCGCTCATTGGTTTATCCCTTGCTCCTCTGTGCGCAATGCCATAGAACTAAGGTTCTTTTTGTAGACAAAAAATGATTGGGCATACCCTTGTTAGGCTTCGCCATTCAGCGACTAGCTAGAGGACGCGTTCCCGCAACTGGGTCAACTGATTTTCGAAATACCACGAACCCAGGATGGCAATCGTTCCACCAATCATCAGCAAGGATTGGCGTGAGATAGATGACGCATAAAAGTCCCACCAAAATGGAGCCAAGACTGCCAATGCCATCACCGCTCCATTCGCCGCTTGCAGGAAACGGACTGTGCCACTCACGAGCGCGAGCGCAACTCGCGAACGATCTTTGAGGCGCTTGCGTTGATCAAGCCGATTGCTCAAATCGCGCAAGGTGTTCAAGATTTCTTTCTGATTTGATTCCGAGGTATGGCGCAAGATAAAGGCGAACTGGGAAAGATACGGGTTCTGGACTTCACGGTCGAGTTGATCAAGCACTTCTTCCGATGTCTTGCCCGTTCCGAACGCGTCGAGCGCACGTTGCACAGCAGATTGTAGAAACGCATTTGTCTGTGTCTTAGTTGCTTCCGAAAGCGCGCCGAAGACAGTTGGAATAACCAAGTAGGCTGAGTAGTACGCGGCAATCAGTTCGCTCACCGCATCGGTCACTTGCTCGCGTGCCATCGAACCCGCACGTTGACCCAGGTAGAGATACATCGCAAAACCCAGGGCGATCAAGAAGACCGCAATCAGGATTCCACCTGTGAGTGCGGCTTTCAATCCCAAGCCTACACCAAAAGCCAGGACGATGATTCGTCCAATGCTATTCCCTTGTTTGGTATTCACGGATTGCAAACGTTTCTGTTGTTGCTCCATTTGCTGAAGCCACAAGGGACGACGGCGACGAAAGACCCACTGACCGAATCCGACCAGCGATGACAACACCACGTACACTATCAATCCTGCGGTGAGTGCACTGGCTCCGTCGAACAGAATGCGTATGACTGATTCAAACATTCACTAGATTCCTACTGGCGTGAGCACATATGCTTGTGCGTCACCATTGACCTGCACAATCTCAGCAACCTGGCGACGCCACGCCGCGCCTTCGCTTGCCTGCTTCAATTCCACGTGAACCCCTATTCCAACCCCACGCGCGATGCGTTCACGAATCGCGCCCAGCGGAACGTCTTTCTCGCGAGCCAATGTTTCCAAACGTAACAACGCATCGAGCACAGAATTGCCGTGAATCGTCGTGTGTGCGACGACACCCAGGTTGATCGCCTGCAAATACTCCCGTGCTTCTTCGTTAACGACTTCACCAACCACCAACACATCAGGACGCATCCGGGTGTAGAGAACATTCACAACGTCCGCCATTGAGACACGACCCGCTTCTGCTTCATCCCGCACGACGGCGCGCGCTTCGAATTGATTTGAGGTTTCAATTTCTTCAAATGTTTCCGCACCACACAATTGGGTATACTGGGGCAATATCGCCAGTAATGAATTGAGAAGCGTCGTCTTGCCCGCCGCTGGTCGTCCTGAAATCAGAATGCTCTGCTTCCTTTCGAGCATTACTTGCTTCAAAAACTCCGCTTGCGGTTGCGTCAGTGTCCCAGCTTCCACAATCGCATCGAGATTCAGCACACGATGCGTGAACACACGGATATTGATCGCCGTGCCGCGTTTCGAGAGCGGTGGAACCATCGCCGTAAAGCGTGAACCATCGGGCAAATCGACCAACACAAACGGGTTCGCCGCGCGCAAGGGTTTGCCGCCCATCTCGGCGACCCGCTGCGCCAGCGCATAAAAGTACGTGTCCGGTGCGCGAATGTGCGCGTCCTCGATATGACCTTTACGCCAAGCCAGCACCGCACCTTGCCGCACAATGATTTCTTCGACGCCTTCTTCGCGCAAAAATGGCTCAAGAATTCCCAGCCCCATCATTCGACTGGCAAGATCGCTTGCGACGGTACGCGCATCGCCTGATGGTAACAATCGTTCTTCTGCCAATACTCTTGCAACAGCAAATGCAAAATCACTGCGTTCTTTCGCCGTCGCGCGCCAGGGAGGAATCGTAACCCCTTTACGGAGTAACGCTTCTTGCAAGCGGGGTAATACTGTTTCAAAAGTTGTATCGGTCATAACTATTTTTGTTCCTTTGCAAGTCCAGGATAAGCATAGCGTTCAATCACTCGCGCATTCGGT
>CAIKBD010000098.1 GCA_903825565.1 uncultured Anaerolineales bacterium
AGGACGTGCTGCCGGCCCGGCACGAGGAACTGCTGCAGGCGGCCCGCGAGCGCCGCATCGGCGTGGAGTCGGGCTACCTCAACATGCTCACCGGCCTGTGCAGCGAGGAGGAACTGATCCGCAACCTGTACTACTCGGCCCGGCTGAACCGGTTGCACGGCGTGCCGTTCGAAAGCTGCACGATCACCGACGCCCCTTCGCACGTCTGGAGCGTACCCAGCGTCCTCGCCGGGGCGGGCATCCGCTGTCTGAGCGTCGGCGTGAACCAGATCCGGGCCCCGCTCTTCAAGAAAGGCATCCACCTCAAGAGCCCGTTCTGGTGGGAGGGGCCGGACGGGGCCCGGGTGCTCACCTGGTTTGCCTCCGGCTACTCGCAGGCCGGACAGATCGGCCTGAACGACGGGTTCGACCGCATGCGGGCCGCCGTGGAGCGCGACCTCACCTGGTGGGACAAGCGGCAGGACTACCCGTACGACGCCATCCTGCTGCACGGGGCCTACAGCGACAACGTCTCGGGCACCAAGCACATTGCCCAGACGATCACCGAGTATGCCCGTCGATACGCGTATCCGAAGGTCGTCCTGTGTGCCAACAACGACTTCTTCGCGCACATCGAGAAGCACTTCGCGGCCCAGGTCCCCACCGTGCGGGGCTGCGGCGGCAGCTGGTGGGAGGATGGGGCGGCTTCCACGGCGGTCGAGACAGGCATCAACCGCGTGGCGCACCAGGACATTGTGGCCGCGGAGACCATCTGGGCGGTTTGCCGTCCGCGCGCGGCGGGAGCATGTGCGGCAGGTTGCCCAACATGCCGAGCGTAAATTCGCGTCCCTCGATAAATTCTTCGACGAGCGCGGGCTGGCGGTACGTTTCGATGCACCACTGAACTTGGGCGCGCAACTCGCGTGCGGTGCGGCACACCGATTGCGCGGTGATGCCGATGCCCGATCCTTCGCGGCTGGGTTTGACGAACAGCGGGAACGTGAGTTGCGAATTGAGTTTCTCGTCGCCGGTGATGAACGCTTGAAAGCGCGGGGTGGGCAACCCGTGAAATGCCATCACGCGTTTTGCCATCGGCTTGTCGAGCGCGACGGATAGCGTCATGACGCCGGAGCCGGTGTATGGCATTCGCAACGCGTCAAGGAGCGCCGGAATTTGCGCCTCGCGCGACAAGCCATAATGTCCTTCGCACGTATTGAAAGCGATGTCAACGTGGTAGCGTGATAATTTCTGCGGGAGATTGACATCGCCTTCCATACCGATCACTTGATGGCCGCCGGCGCGGAGCACGCGCTCGAGGTTGGCGACGGTTTTTTCGTTATCGAGTTCGTTCCAGGCGTCCCAGGGTTCGTCGGCGCGGTGCGGCGCGTTTTGTTTCAGGTTATAGAGTAGGGCAACGGTGAATTTTTTCATCGCACCTTGCCGGTCTCGTGTCCGTTGCCGTTGCCGTTTGCGCGTGCTTTGCGTGGCGTCACCGCTTCGACGGGATCGAGTGCGACGAACTCGGTGGATTTGGGCAACCGAATCTGGGTCTTGCGCCGCGTCTTTTTCTCGGCGTCAAGTTTTTTCACGCGGCGTTGTTTGCGCCGCAAGCCGTCCGGCTCCAGCACCACCGCTTCGCCGGCGAGCAGTTTGGCGACGCCTTCTTTCGGCGCGGCGTTGCGGCAATACTTGCAGGCGTCGGCTTGGTGGCGATCATAATGGTCTGGCTCGGCGTAGGTGGCGATCACGCCTTCAAAGTTGCGAACGATCACCTTGCGGTCGCTCATCGAGATCAGATAGTTCGGCATCACGGGCACTTTGCCGCCGCCGCCGGGCGCATCAATGCAAAAGGTGGGCACGGCGAAGCCGGTGGTGTGGCCGCGCAGGGCTTCGATGATCGCCAGCCCCACGCTGACCGGCGTGCGGAAATGTCCGATGCCTTGTGACAGGTCGCATTGGTAGAGATAGTACGGGCGCACGCGATTGCGGACGAGTTCTTGCACGAGGGTCTTCATCGTGTTGACGCAATCGTTGATGCCCGCCATCAACACCGTTTGCGCGCCGAGCGGAATGCCGGCGTCCGCGAGTTTGGCGAGCGCGCCGCGCACTTCGGGCGTGATCTCTTTCGGATGGTTGATGTGAATGTTCAGCCAAATGGGATGGTATTTGCGGAGCGTCGCGAGCATCGTGTCGGTAATGCGTTGCGGCAAAAAGATTGGGATGCGCGAGCCAAAGCGCAAAATTTCGACGGATTTAACGGCGCGGAACCGGCTGAGCACGTAATCGAGCATGTCGTCGGACAGGAATAGACCGTCGCCGCCGGAGATCAAAACATCGCGCACTTCGGGATGTGCGGCGAGGTACTGCACGATCATTTCGATGCGGCTCTTGTGTGCGGGCATCATCCCGGTACCGACCCAGCGGCGGCGCGTGCAATGCCGGCAGTAGGCGACGCACTGATCGGTAATATCTACGAGTACGCGGTCGGGATAGCGATGCACCAAGCCGGGCACGGGCATGTGCGCGTCTTCGCCCAGCGGGTCTTCCAGATCGGGATCGTCGAGCGTGTATTCCGCCATCGTGGGCACAACTTGGCGACGGATGGGGCAGTTGGGATCGTCGGGATCCATCAAGGCGGCGAAATGCGGCGTGATCGCCATACGCAATTCCGGTTTCAAGCGGACGGCTTGCTCTTCGTCGGGCGTGAGATGAATCAGTTGTCGGAGTTGCTCCAGGGTGGTGATGCGGTTGCGCATCTGCCAGTGCCAGTCGCTCCATTGCGCCGGCGTAACGTCCGCCCACAAACCTTTCCGCAAGTCCTCCCCGGGCGGGCAAGCCACCGGTAATTCCAGCAGTGTGGCTGGATGAGGACTTGCGGGCGTACCCGGTGGCTCCTTTTCGTTGTATTCAGTTGTCAATGGTTCCATCTTGACTTACGTACCTTCCTTTTAGAGTGTCCGAATGGTTTTCGATTACAAGTACACTTGGTGCGAGCCACTGGCTCATCCGCCTAACCTTTTGGCACGATCCCTTTTCCGCACATTAATGTATCCCAGACTGGTTTGCGCCGCCCTAACAAGTTTGGCTGGCTGACGCGAATGTTGACCGCGCGTGCTCATACTCCTTTCGCCGCACTGGATGACATCGGCGAGTTAGCGTTTTTGCGTTTCGCCGGAAAAGATGCGTTCGAGGACATCCTCTTTGGCAATGGTGGTCACGGCAATGACTTCGTCGCCCGTGATGAGCGTCGTGTCGCCGTAGGGGACTACGCCTTTGCCCTGCCGAATGATCAGCGGAATGACGCAATCATCGGGAATGTGCAGGTCGCGCAGGCGTTTGCCAACGACGATGGAATCGGCGGGCACTTTGGCTTCGACGAAGGAGACGCCGGCTTCGCGCAAGGTCAGTAGATGTACCAGCGATTGCGCCGGAATCTCGCGCTCGATCTGCGCAAGGATCAAATCGGTAACGGAGACGGTGCTATCAATGCCGAGCAGTTTAAAGATGTGTTGATTTTTCGGATTGTTGATGCGGGCGACGGCGCGCTTGACGTTGAATTTTTTCTTCGCCATCAAGCAGATCATGAGGTTGTCTTCGTCATCGCCGGTGACGGCGATGGCAAGTTCGGCGCGTTCCATGCCGGCTTCTTCCATCACAATCGAGTCGGTGCCGTCGCCGCGCAAGACAATGCCACCCAGGTCAGTGGCGATCAAATCGCATTTGCGTTTGTCGCGCTCGATGATCAAGACTTCGTTCTCTTCATGCAACAAGGTTTTGGCTAGGTAATAACCTACTTTGCCGCCGCCGACAATGATGATATACATAGCGTCCTCGTTTATTTCGTCGGGTGCGGACTCATGACGAGTTCGTGAATCTTGTCCGACCCCATAATCGTCGGGCAGACGGTTTCCATCAAACCGAGCGCGTGATACGTGTCTTCGCGCACCGGATCGTACAAGCGCGCGACGACGCGCGGGACCTTAAAGACCAGTTTGGCGATTTCCGCCGCCATGGCGTTTGTGTTGTCGCCGTTGCTGACGGCGACGAACGCGTCCGCGCTTTCGATCCCAGCGCGGCGCAACACATCTTCGTCAATGCCGGTTCCCAGGATCATCGTGCCCTGAAAATCGCCGCCCAGCCGCGTGAAGGAATCGCTGTTGCGATCAATCACGGTGACGTGATGACCTTCGTGATCCAAGCGCCGCGCGAGGTGCGCGCCGAGTCGACCACAACCCAAGATAATGATCTTCATTGTCTCCATGCCTCCGTGCTAATATACCACGAAACTTGGCGCGCGTAAAGAGGTTTTGCAAAATTCATCGCCAAAAAATAGCGACTCATCCGTCGCACCCGGGAGATCGGATGAGCCGCTGGCAAGTTTGGAATCGCGCGCGCCAAATTTTCGCGCGCGCTATTCTAATGCGATGCCGCCTCGCTGTCAAACTGGGATGTGATGCGCGCGGCAATTATTTTTTGCGACTGTCTTGTTTCGCGTCGGGCATCGCTTCACGGCAGAACCACACCGGGCATGCCGCGTTTTTCAAAAGATACTGTGTGGTCGCGCCCAACACAAATTCGTTGAGCGGTTTGCGGTACGGCACGCCCATCACGATCAAGTCCACGTTGCGCTCGGTCGCCTCGTCAATCAGCGCCGCGCCGGCGACGCGCGCTTGCAACAGTTCCGTTTCGACCACGCCTTTCGCGGCGTGCGCGATTTGCTCGGTGTGTTCGAGCACGGCTTCGCCTTGTTGAATTTGCGCGTCGTCCTCGGCGTTCAACGGTAGGTTGCGCTGAATTTCAATGACGTGGATCGCCAAGACTTTTGCTTTGCCCTGTTTGGCAATTTGGCACGCGAGCCGGACTGCCGCTTGATCGCACGGCGATCCCTTGACGGGGACCAGAATGTTTGAAAAGTTCATTATCTTCACCTGTCCAAGTGATACGGTACGTTGACCGTGACCGTGTTCTTGCGAAACAAGAGCGCGGCTTTGAGGCGCAAGGCGGTTTGATTGTGCAGGGCGTGTTCCCACCAATGCGCGGGGATCACTTCGGGGAGCACAATCGTGATGAACGCCTCCGGGTCTTGGCGATGCAACGCGTCAATGTACGCCAACAACGGTTCGGTGAACGAGCGAAAGGGCGATTCCAGCAAGACCAAGGATGTGCTTGTGCCGTGAGCATCCCACTCGCGCCGGAAGGTGGTCACTTCGTGCGGCTCGTACACGATGCGGACGGCTAACGGCTCCGGCGTGATGGCGCGCGCAAACGCGAGAGCGCGCAGCGCCGCGCGGTTGAGATCGCCCACCGGTACGATCACGATCTGGCGCGGCGGGCTGATCGCTGCGCTGGGTGCGGCAGGCAGCGCGAGTTGTTCGGCGGCGCGATCATAGTGCTGATAGATGCCATTGAACCCGATCACCAAAATTGGGATCAGGATGAACACGATCCACGCGCCGAGTTGAAACTTGACGCCGCCGACGACGAGCAAGATGATGCCGGTCAAAACTGCGCCCGCGCCGTTGATCACCATACTGCGTTGCCAACCGGGTTCGCGCGTTTTCCACCAATGGCGCACCATCCCGGCTTGCGACAGGGTGAACGACAGAAACACGCCGACCGCGTACAGCGGGATTAGCGCGTGCGTGCTGCCGCCGAAAATGATCACGAGCACCGCCGCTACCGCGCCGAGCACGACGATGCCGTTGGTGAACGCCAATCGGTCACCGCGAAAGGTGAGTTGATGCGGCATAAATCCGTCGCGCGCGAGGACGTATGCCAAACGCGGAAAGCCGGAAAAACTGGTGTTGGCGGCGAGGACGAGAATGAGCATCGTCGCGCCCTGGAAAATGGCATACAGCGCACCTGTGCCGAGCACGGTGCGACCCACTTGCGAAATAACGGTTTCGGTTTCGGTCGGCACGATATTGAATTGATGCGCCAGAAACGTGACGCCGACGAAAAAGAAACCCAAAATGGTGGACATCCAAGTTAAAGTCGTCGCGGCGTTTTTCGTTTCCGGCGCCTTGAACGCCGGCACGCCGTTCGCAATCGCTTCTGTGCCGCTCATCGCCACACTGCCGGCGGCGAACGCGTGCAGGAGCATGAACAGTGTGACCGGCTCGATGCCTTCGACATGGAGCGGCGGCGTGCTGGGTGTGCTGGTTCCGTTCAAGATGATCCGCAGGGTGCCCAGCACAATGATGCTCGCCAAACTAAAGATGAAGAGGTAGGTTGGCAACGCAAAGATCGTGCCCGATTCGCGGATGCCGCGCAAGTTGATCAGCGTGATGAGAATGATGAACGCAACCGAAATTTCCACGCGATAGGGGTACAACTCTTGAGCGGCGGAGGTGAGCGCGGCGGTGCCCGCGCTGATCGAAACGGCGACGGTGAGGATGTAATCAATCAGCAAGGCGGATGCCGCAACCAGCCCGGCTTGCGTGCCCAAATTTTCGCGCGACACGGTGTACGAGCCGCCGCCGTGCGGATACGCGTGGACGGTTTGCCGGTACGAAAAGGAAACGACCGCGAGGAGAAATGCAATCGCGAGCGCAATGGGAATGGCATATGCCAAGCCCACCGCGCCGGCAAGCACCATGACGAGGAGGATTTCTTCGGTGGCGTACGCGCTCGATGAAATGGCGTCGGAGGAAAAGACGGCGAGCGCGCGAATCTTGTTCAGCCGTTCGTCTTTTTCCGCTTCACTCGGCAAAGGTTTGCCGACGAGAAGTACTTTGAGGCGCGTATACAATCGCCCGATTTTGCCGGACGGGCGCGACACCGCGGCTGACGCGCGCAAGATGCCCGGCGCAACGCGGCGAATGTGATCGGAACGCATCACGCGCACGTACTTGTCGCCTTCGCGTTTGCCGCGATGTACTTCAAGGGTTGTCAAATCTGGATGGATGGCGTGATCCTGTTCGTCTCGCCGAGCAGGCGTTTCGGTTTCGCGTTTCGCGCCATTGCGGTTGGTTTGATCGGTCAACGCTGTCCTCTAAATAACAAGCCAACGACCACGGCGTTGGCTCGGTTTTGGGTGGGTAGGATGGGCGGGATTGTATATCCGCTCGTGCTGGGCGTCAACTTGCGCGCGCGAGCACATCCTTGATCAGCGCGGCAAGTTTCGGCACAGCGGCTTTGCCGGCGGCGAGCACTTCTTCGTGGCTAACTTGTTCTTGCCCACGCGTGAGTGAGTTGGAGATGAGACTGATGCCCAGAACGCGCATTCCGCTGTGGCGCGCGGTGGTCACTTCCGGCACGGTGGACATGCCGACGGCGTCCGCGCCAATCAGCCGGATAAAGCGCACGTCTGCCGGCGTTTCAAACGAGGGACCCGCCAGGAAAATGTACACGCCTTCGCGCAACGCGATGCCGTGCACGCGCGCTATCGCCCGGGCGAGTTCGCGCAGTTCGGGATCGTATGCCGCCGACATATCCGGGAAGCGGGGACCTAGCGTGGTGTCGTTCGGACCGCGCAAGGGGTTTAGCCCTGCCATGCCGACCAGGTTGATGTGATCGGTGATCAGCATCAGATCGCCGGGCACAAAATCCGGGTTGACGCCGCCTGCGGCGTTCGTCACGATCAGTGTACGAACGCCCAGCGCATGTAGCGTGCGGATGGGCAAGGTGACGCGCTGGATCGAATAGCCCTCGTAATAGTGCGCCCGCCCGCGCAGGGCGATTACCGTTTGCCCGCTGAGCGCGCCGATCACGAGTTCGCCGGCGTGCCCCTCGACGGTCGAGACGGGAAAGCCGGGAATCTCGCGGTAGGGGATCACATCGGCGTGGGCGATTTCATCGGCGAGCGGGTTCAAACCCGAACCCAGGATCAGCGCGGTTGTTGGGCGGTGTTGTGTGCGGGCGGCAATGAATTGCGCGGCGGCTGTGTAATCGGCGCGCGTCAAAAATTCGTCGGTCAATTCGGCTCCTGTTACATTCGCGAAAGCAATTCGGCTTTCTTGGCTTGAAATTCGATTTCCGTGAGCGCACCTTGGCGGCGCAGGACATCGAGTTGCGCGATCAGCGCGGGGATATCGAGCGGCGGCTCGCTCGGCGCGGCGTGCCCGCCGTTTTCCAAATGTTGTTTTTGGTTGAGCATTTCGGTTTTGAATTTTACCGGGAAGGCGATCTTGCGGAGTTTGTTGACGCCGCTCTCGCTCGCCGTCAAGATTTCGAGATCGCCGTAATCGAACATTCGCCCCAAGATAGATTGATCCAGCACCACGTCGTTGACTTTTTCGAGCGACGAGTCAAGGACGTGTTTGTTGACGATGCCGTTCGCGCAGATCACGCGGCGATCCGTCACGAGATATTCCTCGTTCCACCAGCGGAGATAACTGAGCAACAAACCGCCGACGGGGATCAGCGTGAGCACGGCAAGCGCAATGCCGACGCCGCCTTGCTGCAACATGGTTGCCGCCAAGATCGCCAGCGCGATGATCGCAAGCCACAAGACCCCGTTAAGCGCGAGCGCGCTGGCAAGCACCGTCCAGTGTTGGCGCGTGCGAATGACGATCTTTTCGTTTTCGGCAAGCAGGGATTCGACGTAGCCCATAGAGGCACTCCTTGTAGGATCACTCGGCGCGATGGGCGAGTGAATCGGCGAGACGGGTGTACACTTGCGTTGTGGTGGCGCTGGCGTGCCCGAGCCAATGTTGGACGCGCTCCAATTTTTCGCCGCGATTCAACAGATGCACGGCGAAGGAATGGCGCAACATGTGCGGGGTGATCGAAGCGGCGACGCCGGCTTCTTGCACGTACTCTTTGATCACGAGCCATAATCCTTGGCGGGTTAGGCGTGCGCCGCGTGGGTTGACGAACAAGGCGTGTTCTGCCGGATCAGTCGTCAGCGCGGGGCGAGCGCGTTCAAGATATTGGGTGAGCGTCTCGGCGGTGAGCGGGTGCAAGGGTAATACCCGCCGCCGGTTGCCGCGCCCCGCGCAATTCATCGTCAGCATTGGCAAATTGAGATCGTCCACATCCAGCGCGACCAACTCGCTGACGCGCAGACCGTTCGCGGCAAGCAGTTCGAGCATCGCGCGATCCCGCAAGCCCTTGGGCGTGTGGTTCTGGCTGGGCGCGGCGAGGAGGCGTGTGATCTCGTCGGCGTTCAAAATTTGGGGCGTTGGTTTTTCGACTTTGGGCGATCCCAGGTCGGTGGTGGGGTCTGCCGCGAGGAGTTGGCGCGCGACGAGAAAATGGAAGAACGATTTGAGCACCGCCAATTTGCGGGCGATGCTGGCGGGCGTATAGTAGCGCTCCGTCAAATGCGTGGCAAAACTCGTGAGCAAGAGCTTGTCCACGTGCGCCCACTGTGTCAGTGCGGGGCGGGCGTTGTGCGCGAAATCAAGAAACTGGGTGAGATCGTTGCGGTACGCCATCACCGTGTTGGGCGCATAACCTTTGTCGTGTTGCAACGTATTGAGAAACAGGTTGAGAAATTCTTCCATTCGAGTTGCCTTTGCGGATGACATTCTAGCACACTCTCTACAATTTGCAATTTGGGCAGGGGCGTGCTATAATATAAATCGTCAACGGGCGGTTGGCTCAGCTGGTAGAGCGCTTCGTTCACATCGAAGAGGCCATAGGTTCGAATCCTATACCGCCCACTCCTTTCAACCGCGGCAAGCCCTGCCGCGGTTCTTTGTAGGTCAGCAAAAAACTCGGAGGTCAGGCGTGACCGAATCCGCGCGAGCGTACTCCGTGCGTGTGGACAGTGCGTTGTTCCGTGTGCGGTGGGCGTTGTGGGTGCTCGTTGTGCCGATTGTGTGGCTCGACTCCGGCGGCGCGCCGTTTCCCGAAACGTTGTGGCTCTGGTTGGCGCTGGTTGCCGCGATCAACCTGGGGATTGGCGTCACCCTCAAATTTTTTCGCCGCTTTGCGACGGACGTTTCCTCCTGGTCGCTTTTCTTCGATGTGCTGGCTTTCGGCATTTTGCCGTACCTCGTCACCTCGCATTATTATTTGATCGCGCTCCCGCTGCTTTTTCCAACGCTCGTCGGCGCGATCCGCTTTGGACCCCAAGTCGGCTTGAGCATTGCCGTCGTGCTGGCGTTCTTCCTCGGCATCCACGCCTTGACGCTGCCCGGCATTGCCGGGCGACGCGAAGCGTTGCTCACCTTAGCGCCCATTGCGACCTTGCTCACCGTTGCGGCCATTGCCGGCTTTTTGGCGGAACCGGAAAAAGAATCTCTGGTGCGGCGCACGAATTTGGAACTGGAAGAGTTGCGCCGTTCGATAGCCGGCGCGAAACTGCTGTACCAAACCGCCGCAGCGTTGAGTTTAACGACGAATTATACGCCGGTGCTCAAAACGATGCTCGAAGCGGGCGTGCGGGGTATGCCATCGGCGCGGCGCGAAGATGGCTCGCCCGTGGGCTTGGCGTTGCTGTTTGAAGGCGCGGAACACGAGGATCGCTTGCGCGTCGTGGCGTCGTTGAATCTGGATCGGCGCGATGAATTTATTCACTTGACCGGCAAAAGCGGTGTCATTGCCGAAACCTTGCGCGCCGGCTCTGAAATCTTGTTCGATCAACTCACCCACGATCCGGATTTAGGATCCGTAATGAGTTTCGCGCATTGTCGCGGCGGCGTTTGTATCCCGTTGCAAGCCGGTTTGGAGCAGTACGGCGTCGTGTTGATCGCGGGACCCGCGCCGCGCCGTCCGTCGCCCGATCATCTCGAATTACTGCGCGCGTTCGCTAACCAGGCGAGCGTGGCGTTTCAAAATGCACGGCTGTACCAGCAATCGCGCCAAGAGCAGGATCGGATCATTCAGAGCGACAACGAGATGCGGCAGAAACTGGCGCGCGATTTGCACGACGGACCCACGCAAAAAGTCGCCGCGCTCGTGATGCAACTCGATTACATCAAACGCCTGCTGGATCGCAACCCGCCGGAGGCGAAAGCCGAAATCGAAAATGCGCGCGCGACCGCGCAACAAGCCGTCAAGGAAATTCGCACCGCGCTCTTCATTCTGCGCCCGCTAGCGTTAGAGTCCCAGGGCTTGTCCGCCGCATTGGAGCAGTACGCCGAGCGTTTGCGCGAAGTCGAAAAGATGAATGTGCGCCTAGATGCCGGCAACGTAGGCGTGGAATTGCCCCAGAATATCGCCGCAACGGTTTTCGCGATCGTCGAAGAGGCGGTGGGCAACGCGCGCAAACACGCGGGCAAAGCGCCGGTCGCGATCAGCATCGCGCGGCAGGGCAATGCCCTGATCGCCACGGTGCAGGATCAAGGTCCCGGCTTTGATTTGAACGAGATCGAAAAATCGTATGCGGGGCGCGCGAGTTTGGGCTTGCAAAATATGCGTGACCGCGCCAAACTGATTGATGGCAACTTGACGATTGATTCTGCGCCCGGGCGGGGCACACGCGTGACCCTGATCGCTTCATTGCCCCAAGCCCAAGCCCCTGCGCCAGGAAAGTAACTTTGGAAGTTTTGGAATTTCTCGCCGCGTTCGAGCCGCGCAGTGCGCTCGCCGTGATCCTTGCGGCGGCGATTGTGTTGTACGCGGTGAGCGCAAACTTGGCTTGGTTGAGCCACACCCCGCGCGGCGGCAGATTGGGCAGATTGCTCGGCTGGGGACAACATTCCCGCGTCGCCAGTTTCGCCGGTGAATTGGCGCGGTGGCTCTATTACCTTGGCGTGCCCTGGGGCACGTTGATGCTCGGCTACAATACTATGCGCGCGCTGGGCGTGTGGGGCATGGATTGGTTTGCGCCCGCGCCGGTTTTTCTCGCGCTCACACTCGGCGCGGCGGCGGCAATCTTTTGGGTGTGGCGACCCTACGTGCAAGTGGAACATCCGCACGCGATTGACGAAAGCGGTTGGAACTGGGCGCGGCACATGGTCGAGATCGTGTACCAAGAAGCGCATTGGGCGTTTTATCGGAGCGGACCGATTTTGTGGCTCGGCGACAATGCCTACTGGGGCAGTTTGTTCGGCTTGATGCTGGTGTTGCTCGAAGGTGTGAGCAACCCGCAGGTGCGCGCGCATTGGCGCGAGGTAAGCCGCGCGGACGCGCCGCTCTGGAGCGGCAGTCTCGCGATCATCAGCACGCTGATTTTCATCTATACGCAAAACGCGTGGTACTGTTTACTCGTTCATCTTGTACTCGATCAAGGTCTGCGCGGGCTGATCGGTTTTCCGCGCGCCCATGCCGGTCACCTGTTGCGCGATTGACCTTGCGCGGCGGCAAACTGCGCGCGCAAGCGTTTCGCCCAGGCGATCAATTCTTCGCGCACACCGCCTTGCAAGCGCGCCTCGCCGCGCGCTAACGCCTCACGCGCTGCCGTCCCTTCCCCGCGTTCCCAATATACTTCTGCCAACCACAATTCAATCTGAATTTGCAAATGCGCCGCGTTCAACGCCGCCGCTTGCTCGCGTGCCTGCTCGAATAACATGAGCGCGGCATCCAGATCGCCGCGGCCGCGCGCCGCCAGGGCGCGGTTCGCGTGATAGTTTGCGCTCTGCTCGCGATTATCGTGCGCTTGACTTTCCGTCAACCCGCGCGCAAACCACTGTTCCGCCTCGTCCCAATTTTTTTCCGCCAGCGCAATTTCGCCGCGTGTGCTGTACAAATATTGCCAAGGCAGTTTGAGCGCGCGCGCTTGAGCCAGCGCGAATCCTTGCGCGAGATGCGCGTGCGCGGCATTCAGATCACCGGCAAGCAAGGCGTGGTACGCCGCGTTGTTGTATCCCAAAACTTGTTGATAATCGTCGCCGATGCTTTGCGCTAGGCGCACCGATTCCAGAAACGCCGGGATCGCTTGTGCGAGGTCGCCTTGTTGCGCGCGCAAATTGCCCAGGATGAAATGCGCGCGCGCCGCCAGCGCGCTCAACCCTTGCGCCGTTGCGATGCGTGCCGCTTCCTGCGCGTGCGCGACCGCTTGCGCCGACAAATTGCCGGTTGCCAGTGGATTTGACGCCAGCATCAAGTGCGCGAGTGCGTGCCCTTCGGGATCGTTCACGTTGCCGAGAAACGCCAATCCCTTTTGCATCCACGCTTGCCCTTCATCGAAACGCCCGGCGGGATAACATGCTTCCGCGAGATTCAAACACGCGCGCGCCGCGCCCGCTCGATCACCTGCGCTTTCAAATCCGCGCAACGCGTTTTCGAACGCCGCGTGCGCCACTGCCAGATTGCCACTTTGCAACAATGCTTTGCCCAAACCGAGATGTCGCGCGGAGGTCGGTTCGAGCGCGAGTGCCTGCCGATAAAAATCAATCGCCTCCGCCGGCGAAGTTAGCGTGAGCGCGCGGTCAGCGGCAAGTTCGGCATAGTGTGCGGCGCGTGGCGCAGCGCCCGCTTGCGCGTAATGCGCGGCGAGCCGCCCGGCGATTTGTGGCAAGCGCGCAACCTGGGTCGCCTCCAACGCTTCCGCCGCGCGGCGATGCAAGAATGCGCGGCGCGCGCCGCTCAATCCCTCGCGCACAATCGTTGCGACCAGCGGGTGCGAAAATTCGTAATGTGTTTCCCGCTCGCCGAGCACGTTCGCGTTCAACAACGCGTCGAGCGCGTCGAGCGTTTCCTCTTCGTCGCGTCCGCTCGTGCGGCGCAAGGTTGCAAAATCAAAATCCGGTTCGAGGATTGCGGCGGCTTGCGCCACCTGCCGCGCCGATTCGGGCAACGCGTCAATGCGCGCACGAATCAGATCGTTCAGGACGACCGGAATATCGGACGAGCCGGCGCGTAAAAGTTCGATCAGGAAATACGGATTGCCCGCGCTTTGCGTTTGCGCGCGCGCAGCGATCCCCGGATCGCCGCCAAGCGATTCAATCAACCGCGCCGATTCCGTCGGCGTCAACCGTGCGAGCGGGATGCGCCGCGCCAAGTCTTCGCGGCCCCAGCCGGCGACGAGGTGAATCAACGCGGCGGGCGCATCCTCCGCGCGATACGCGATCCCGATCAGGATGCGTTGATCGCGGAGCCGGTGCGCGAGATAGTCGAGCCAATCGAGCGTGGCGCGGTCTGCCCAATGCGCGTCATCCACGAAAAAGCCCAGCGGCGTGCCGAGTGCGAGCAGGCATTGCGCGAACGCTTCGAAAATGCGCTGGCGTTCTTCGTCGGCAGGCAGTGGCGCGAGCAGGGGCAAGTTGGGAAGCGTGGCGCGAATTTCCGGCAGTAACCGCGCGATCTGGGCGAGCCAAATCGGCGAAACGGCGGATGCGCGCGCGCAGAGTTGCGCCATGATGGAACGCCGATTCAAGAGTGCGAGCACCGGCGCGAACGGCAGCGCCTGGGTAGAGGCAAGGCAACGCGTTTCGAGAAGCGTTGTCCCGGACTGGGTGTGCGACCACTCGCGCCACAAACGCGATTTGCCGATGCCCAACTCGCCGACGAGCAACGCAATGCGCGCGTGTCCATTTTGCGCGGTGGCAAATTCTTCGTCGAGCGCGGCGCGTTCTGTGGTGCGCCCGACAAAGGGTGTGGGGTTTGCCGGCGCGGCGCGCGATTGAGGCGGAGCGATGGACGCGACACGCGTCTCTCCCAGGTTGTCCTTGACGATGGCTTCGCGCAGGGCTTCAGTTTCCGGCAACGGTGTAACGTCCAGTTCACGGTCAAGCATTGCGCGCAAAGTGTTGTACTCGCGCATTGCCGCCGAGCGATCACCGAGTTGTGCGTGCGCGCGCATCAGCGCGCGATACATTGGCTCTTGCAAATTGTCGTGCGCGAGCGCGCGTCGTGCCGTTTCGATCACGGCGTGCCAATCACCGCGCGCGGCTTGCGCTTTGCCCAGCGCGTCAAGCGCACGCAGATGCGTCTGCGCTAAACGTTCGCGTTCGGTCGTCAACCAAATTTCAAAATCCGATGCGTCCGGCAAACTGAAACCATCGAGGAGCGGCGCGCGATATAATTCGATTTTCGATGTATGCTTTAGGATTTCAGATTTCGGTTCAGGCGCGGGCGCAAGCGCAGAATTCGCAGATCGCAAATCGAACAGAGATTCAAACTCGCGGACATCCGCCCACACGGTTGTGCCGAGCGCAAGGTGATCGTCGTCGCTGGTGATCGCGTCGTCGCCAAGCGTTTTGCGGATCATCCACAATCCGTTGCGAAGATTTTTGCGCGCCGCGTCGCTCGTGCTGTCCGCCCACAGTAAACCCAGGATGCGCTCGCGTGGTTGCGGATCGTGGTTCACGGCAAGGTACGCGAGGAGCGCGACCGCCTTGGCGTTCAACGCCAGCGGCTGTTTGGCTAATTCGATTTTCGGCGCACCGAGAAAAAATAAACGAGGCGTTTTCACGCCTCGTATTATAGTGAATTGGGTTCAGTTGTCGAATCGTTTTACGCGGACGCATTGCTCACGGGTTGCGCGACCGGTTCGGCTTGTTTGACAAATTCGATCTCGATGCCGATCTTGACCTCATCGCCGACGAGCCAGCCGCCGGTTTCCAGCGCGGCGTTCCAGTTCAAGCCCCACTCCTTGCGACTGACGGTGGTCTCGGCGCTAAAGCCGGCATTGATCGTGCCCCAGGGACTTTTGGCTTGCCCCGCGTATGCCACATCGAGCACGACCGGCTTGGTGACATCGCGGATCGTCAGATTGCCATACAGTTTGCCGTGTGCGGCATCCACAATTTCGGCGCGCGTGCTTTTGAACGTAATGTGCGGATATTTCGCCACTTCTAAAAAGTCGGGCGATTTGAGATGCCCGTCGCGCTGTTCGTTTTTGGTGTTGACGCTCGCGGCGTCAATCTGCACGGTCACTTGCGAACGTTCGGGGTGTTGTTCGTCAATTTGAGCGTCCACCGTGAACTTTTCAAACTTGCCGCGCACGTTCGAGATCATCATGTGGCGAACCGCCGCTTCAATTTCCGAATGTGCGTAATCTACTTGCCAACCCATTTTGAATTCTCCTTGTTTGTGTTTTTCGTTCTTGATTTGATTGCATTTTACAAGGAGTGCGTCCTCGTGGGCGTCCTTCGTGCCGTCCTTTGCCAAGCGAAAATATAAAAGAAAGATAAAACTCAGATTGCGCGCCCCATATACAATTCGCCTAACTCGAATCCCAGTTTGCGATAATACGCGCGTGTGCCAATTGCCGCGATCACGGCAAGGCGCTGGAAACCGGCGGCGCGCGCGATCTCGGTCGCGCGCTCGATCAGGTGCGTGCCCAGCCCGGTGTGTTGCGCTTCGCCGCGACTCGCGCCGCCGATTTCGAGCGCGGGTCCGTAAATGTGCACCTCGCGGATGACGGCGCAGGCGCGCAACTCGGCAAGAATTTCATCGCGCGGCACATCGGGCGACGCGAGCGACAAGCGCAAAAACCCGGCGATTTTTCCGCGCGGGGTGAGGTAACTCAAGAAATGTTCCGTCGTCGCGTCCGTCGCGTAGGTGAGCGCGTCCAGCCGCAACTCTGCCGCCGAAATCTTTTCGCCGCGCACCTCGCGGCACCGAATGCACTGGCATTGCGCGCCGCGCCGTTGCATTTCCTTTTGCGCGACCATGCGCAGGTGCGATTGCTTACTCCCGGCGACGATATAACTCGCGGGAATGTCGCGGAAGATGCGATTGATGCGGCAGTACGGCGGCGTCAACGTTTTGCAATCGGCAATCAACGGCACGAGTGTCTCGTCGGGGTACGGTTGGTACGCGCCGCGTTGCCAGCGCGCGAACAATTCGGTGCCCTCGATCAAACTGCACGGATAAATTTTGAGCTCATCCGGGCGCAAACCTGGGTCTTGCCACAAGCGCGCGCAATCGGCGCGATCCGATTCGGGCGTCGCGCCGAACAAGTTGGGCATCCAATGCACGTGCAGTTTGAAACCGGCGAGGCGGAGCAGGCGCAGCGCGCGGCGCGTGTCCGCGACCGTGTGCCCGCGACAATTCGCGGCAAGGATCGCATCGTCGAGCGATTGCACGCCGAGTTGCACTTTGGTCGCGCCGAGCGCGCGCAAGCGGCGCACCTCGGCGAGCGTGATGTGATCGGGGCGCGTCTCCATCACCATGCCGACGTTGCGATGCGCGGCGTGTTCGTTCGCGCGTTGCGCGTCGGCAAGCGTCGCCGAATCTGCGCCGTTCATCGCGTCGAGGCAACGTTGCACGAACCACGTTTGGTATTTGGGCGGATATGCCGACCACGTGCCGCCGAGAATCAGCAATTCGATTTTGTCGGTGGCATGCCCGTTGCCTTCGAGCGTGGCGATGCGCGCGCGCACTTGGCGAAATGGATCAAAGCGATGTTCGGCGGCGCGTTGCGCGCCGGGTTCGAGTGGCAAATAACTTTTCGGAAAGCCGGCGGCATCGGGGCAAAAGATGCATTTGCCGGGGCAGGGGTACGGACCGGTCAACACGGCGACCGGCGCGACGCCGGAAAGCGTGCGGGTCGGTTTGAGTTTCAAGCGCTCCGCGACGATGCGATCCGGCGCGATCATACCCAGTTCGATCATCCGGCGGTACGCGTCCACGATCTTGTCTTGGGGCACCGGCGCGCCCTCGTCGCGGATCGTTTGCAAGATGAGCCGGTTCAATTCGGCGGCGGTCAAATTCTGGGCGCGGTGCACGGCGGCAAACAGCGCGCGCAAGGCGTCGCCGTGCACGGCGAGATCGAGCGGGGTAAAATGTTTTTCGCGCCATGCGGCTTTGGCGGTTAGGCGTTCATTTTCATTCATGCTATAATAGAGTTATGGATCAACGACTGGTTACGCAACTCGTCGCCATCAATCGCGAATTTTATTCCAAGTTTGCGGACGCGTTTTCGGAAACGCGTTCGAGCGCGCAAACGCGCTTGGAGCGGATTGTAGCGTATATCGGCGACGATGTAAAGGCGCTCGATGTGGGGTGCGGCAATGGGCGGCTCGCCGAACGGCTGGAGCGCGAACATCGCCGGGTGCAGTACGTTGGCGTGGACGCCGCGCCCGAACTGATTCGCATCGCGCGTGCGCACAACGCGCAGACGCGTTTCGTTGCGGCGGAATTTTTCGTCGGCAACCTTGCCCAGCGTGATTGGCATTTGGCTTTACCGCGCGACGCGTTCGATGTGGTTGTGATGTTGGCGGTGTTGCATCACCTGCCCAGTTTTGAATTGCGCGCGACGATCCTGCGCGAGGCGCGCGCGTTGCTGAAACCCGGCGGCAAATTGATCCTGACGAATTGGCAGTTCGCTCACAATGAGCGGCAACAGAAACGCCTTGTGCCCTGGGAAACGATTGGGCTTGCCGCGCGCGATCTGGAACCGGGCGATGCCTTGCTCGCATGGAAGCGCGGCGGCGTGGGCTTTCGTTTCTGTCACTTGATCACAAAAGACGAAATGCGCCAAATGGCGGAGCAAACCGGTTTTAGCGTGCTCAAACAATTTTTTGCCGATGCGGATTTGAATTTATACAGCGTGCTGGAAAAGTCATGATCTGACGGAGGTCAAAAATGGCAAATCAATTCCAATTGGGTGCTTGCTCAAAAAATCGAATTGGTTGGCGCACGATCATTCTGGCGTTCGCATTTGGGCTGATGGTTCTGTGGCTCGGCGCGCTCGCGCCGCGTGTGACGGACGCCGCGCCGCCGTCACAACTGCCTCAAAAATTATGCGCGACGCTCTTGCCCCCCGGCGCGCAGATCAAGCAAGACGGCACAACTACCTGTACTGCCTGGTACGGACTCGGAGATATTGATTTCGAGATCGCGGCAGGATGCCACTCGATGGGCGTGTTAGCGGCGACTTGCGATCATGACGCGATGGTCGCGGAGGGCAAGCGCTTGCTTCAGACCTACCAGTGTGGCGCGCCGAGTATGAAGAACCAAGGCACTTGTTCGTCTAGCGATCTCGGAGATGTCGGCTACCAATACGAGCACTCGTACAAACACAACGACGGGACCCAAGTTTACTCCTACGGAATCTACTTTCAGCGGAGTTGCTATTTTGTTTCCGCCGTGATGTCAGAGCAGAACCAAGCCGCCGCGTCGTCGCTCAAAAATCAAATGCTGACGTTAGCGCGCCAAGTGGATGCCAAAATCAAGACGATGCCACGTTGCGGACCCGCGCAACAACAGCCCACGGTCCCATCCCGTCTAGTTGTTGGCATCGGCGGCAAGTACGACGAGAGCAAGGACATTGTAGACGTGACTGCCGGCGTCGAGAATCGTCCGAACGTTGGCATTGGCGATGATACGTACGAATGGACGCTCGATGGCAAAATCGTCAAGCAAGGCAAGGAACTCAAAACGATTCAACTCAGCACGGCGGAGCTCGCGGCGGGTAAACACGAAATCGTCGTCAAGGTGACGGACAATATCAACAAGATCACCGGCGGTGCGACGTTCACCTTCGAAAAGAAAAAAGCCGGTCCAGCGGCGACACAGCCACCCGCCCAGCCATCCGTTGCCAAACCACCGGCGAGCGCGAGTGGCACAATCTCCATTCAAACATCCAGTGGTACCAAAACCGTCAAGCCCGGCGATGCCAAGACGCAACAGCAAGTCGCGCGTGGTGACAAAGTGTCACTGAAAGCCACGTGCGAAAATCTCGCCGCGCTATTAGCCCTGTTTGCGTTTGCCGAAGATGATACGCGGACTGGAGAGATGTTTGGGATGAACGCGGCGGCGATAGCCATTGCGATGCAGAAACTCAATTGCTTGGACTTGCTGAGCGAACCCCAACCCAAAAAATTCGCAATGGCAAAATCGCCGGTTACGCTGGGCTTGCCGGTCTTGGCGATGCCGGACGCGGCGGTGCAACTCGAAGTCGAACTGACGCAAGGTCCGCTCCACGTCGAAATGGCGCACGCCAAAGTTGCGCTCGAAGTTGCGACGGCAACGAGTGTTGTGACTTCGGTCGGCAAAAATAATTTTGACGTGCAGTATTCTCCCAAGACCGGCAATACAATTATCGCGGCGCGGCAAGGCAACGTCAGCATCCAGCCGCAGAACAATCGGCTTGCGCCGGTGACGTTGCGCGCCGGGCAAATGGTAACGATTACGCAGAGTAGCATTAGCCCGGTTGCTACGATTCCAACGAGCGGCGATCCTGTACTGGGATTCGCGCTACTCGCCCTTTGCGGTGGTCTGTTGTGTTTGGGCGTGCTCGTATTGTTCGGTGGAATTTTGCTCCTCGTTCGCTCGCGGCGCAAACCGACATCGCCGGTTGCATCGCCACAGTCCACTGCCTTGCCGGCTCAATCCGTGCCAACATCATCCGGCAGACCGACTAACTTGCCCGAATGAGCGGGCGGGCAAGCGCGAGGTATTTTCAACTCCTCTGAAAATAGGACGCGGATTAACGCGGATGAACGCAGATAAAAACAAATAGTCCGTGCTCGTCCGCGCTCGTCCGCGTCCCAGCAATTTTCATGACTCTGTTGGCGAACTCCGTCGGGCGTTGGAAACGCCCGCCTAACACAGGTGAAAACTCGGTGAACCGAGTTGCGCGAATCGGTTTCCAACCGATTTCAACCTCATTGAGCCGCCGATTTGAATCGGCGGCAAGGTTCGCCAACAGAGTCTTTTCATTCGACCGTTGGTGCGCCGAAGGCGAATGAGCCACTCCCTTGCGCACTCACAAACCTTTTAATCCTTTCTCATTTGCCGCTAATCTCGCGGCGCGATAATCCAATCAAACGATGGGAGATGCCAAACGTCGCGGAGCAAAGGCGGTGAATATCTGAACCTGTGATTCTAACGACGCCGAGGCAACCCTGTTCAGAGGGCAATGTTTCATCTCCCATCGAATCCAACTGGTTTCATTCTCCTCCTCCTGAAACACATAGCTTGGCGAGCGCAACGCGCCGTCGGAAAAAATCCGGCGGCGCGTTGACGCGTTCGACGTTGCGCGTTATAATCGCTTCCCGAATGGAATCCGAATGACCACCGAGTGAGTGTCACATGTCCAATCCAATTTCTAATCTCCAATCTCCAATTGCCAAACCGATCCTCGTGGACGCGCATCAAGACCTGGCGTGGAACAAGTTTGCGCTGGCGCGCGATTTTTTCGAGAGCGTGGCGCAAAAGCGCGTGCGCGAAGGCATAGTGCCGGCACACGGCGAGGGGAGCGCGCTGGTCGGCTTTCCCGAGTTGCTGGCGGGCAATGTGCGGATCATTTTCGGCACTTTGTTTGTTGCGCCGCACGATCCCAAAAATCGCTCGTGGGGTAAGATGTATCAGACCGCGCGCGAGGCGCACGATCAAGCGATGGATCAAATGGGCTATTATGCGTTGCTGGCGGCAGACCCGCGCGTGGCATTGATTACGACGCGTGACGATCTCGAACGCGTTTTGCGCGCCGAGAAAAAAATCGGCTTGGTCGTGCTGATGGAAGGCGCGGATCCGATCCTTGCGCCGGAGCAAACCCAAGAGTGGTTCGACGCCGGTGTGCGGATCGTGGGACCCGCGTGGGGGCAAACGCGTTATGCCGGCGGCACACATGCGCCCGGCGGCTTGACCGCGCTGGGGCGCGCGTTGATGCCGGAACTCGAACGGCTGGGGCTGATCCTCGACGTGTCGCATTTGGCGGAGCAAAGTTTTTGGGACGCGCTGGATCGCTTTCACGGCACCGTCATCGCGAGTCATTCCAATTGCCGCGAATTTTTGCCGACGGATCGCCACCTGAGCGACGAAATGATTCGCGCGCTCGTCGCGCGGGACGGCGTGATCGGGATGGTTTTCTACAACGGCTTTATCAAAGCGGGCTGGGACAAGACGGCGCGCAAAGAAACGCTTACGCTGGCTGATCTCGTGCGGCACGCGCAACGCATCTGCGATTTCGCCGGCGACGCGTTGCACGTCGGCATCGGCACGGATTTCGACGGCGGCTTTGGTATGGAGTCCACGCCGCACGAAATTGATTCGGTTGCCGATTTGCATAAACTGGGCGACGCGCTCTCCGCCGCGGCGTTCGGCGACGCCGACATCGCCAACATCCTGGGTGGCAATTGGATTCGCGTGTTGCGGCGCGCATTGCCGGCGTGACGATTGACGACCGACCGCCGACCATCGTCAGCGGTTTGTTGGGAGGCACCTCATTGTTTGTTGACATCAACGGCGCAAAAATTTTTTACGAAACGTTTGGCGAGGATCGTGCGGATCGCGCGCCCATCGTTTTGATTCACGGCTCGACCGGCACCGGGCAATCGAACTGGCGGCTCGTCGCGCCGTGGTTGGCGCGCGAGTATCGCGTCATCGTGCCCGATTGTCGTGGACACGGGCAGAGTACGAATCCCGAGCGCTCGTATTCGTTCAAAGAAATGGCGGACGATGTTGCCGCGCTCGTGCGTGTGCTGGGTTACGAACGCGCGCATATCCTCGGACACAGCAACGGCGGCAACGTCGCGCTCGTCACACTGCTCGAACATGCCGAGATCGTGCAGACGGCGATTCTCCAGGCGGCGAACGCGTACGTCAGCGTGGACTTGATCGAAAAAGAGCCGGCGGTTTTCGATCCCGAACGGATCGCGCGGGAAGATGCCGCTTGGATGAATCGGATGATTGCGTTGCACGGCGCGACGCACGGCGAAAATTATTGGCGCGAGTTGGCGCAGTTGACGTTGCGCGAAACGATCTCCGCGCCGAATTACACGCCGGCGGATTTGGCGCGTGTGCGGCGAGCGACGTTGGTGATCCAGGGTGAACAGGATCGCGTCAACGCACCGATGCGCCACGCGCAATTCATCGCGCAACACATTCCCGATTGCGAACACTGGCTTCCGCGCGGTGTGGGACATACCGTTCACGCCGAGTTGCCGAACGATTGGATCGCGCGTGTGCTCGATTTTCTATCCCGGCGCGGCGACGACGCGAACGATGCGCTTTACCGGTTGCAGCGCGCGCAGTACGATTCGCGCGCGACGGTTTTCGAGGTCAAGGCAAAGTGCGCCGCGGGGCTGGCGCTCGCCGGGCAAGTGTTGACGCGCGAGCAAGCGCAAGCCGCGTGCGAAACACTGACGCCGATTGCGCCGCACGTGGATTCTGCCGATCTCAAAATTCTGTTGACCGACGCGACGCCGGTCGCCATCGTCAATCGCGCGGTGGCGAACGTATTGCGCGCGCCGCAATTTTTGGCGGAGTGTATGACGCAGGCGCGGCTCGGCGAGGTCGTGCGAATCTTGGACGAGCAGGGCGATTGGGCGCGCGTGCAGTTGGAAGCCGACGGTTATATCGGTTGGATGCGCGCGGGGATGTTGCAGCGTTGCGATGCCCACGCGTGGCGCGAATACCGCGCGGCGCGCAACGTGATCGTGTGGGGCGAACTTGTGCCTGGGTTTGACGATGCCGCGCGCACCCGCATCGCCGGCAAATTGCCGTTTGCGATCACGTTGCCGCAGATCGATCAGCGCGACGACGCGGCGGCGGTGCGCTTGCCCGATGGTCGTGTGTGGTGGGTTACACAAGACGCGCTCTTGCCGCTGGCGCAGCGTCCGCGCCCCGATGCGGCTGGGGTTGCGGCGACGTTGGAACGGATGCGGCGATTCGTCGGCGTGCCATACTTTTGGGGCGGGCGCACGCCGTTCGGTTTCGATTGTTCGGGATTCGCGCAAACGTTTTGGGAATTTATGGGCGTGCCGATTCCGCGCGACTCGGATCAACAATTTCGTGCAGGCGCGGCGGTTGCCGGCGTTGCCGCGCCCGGCGATTTGCTGTTTTTTGGCGAGCCGAGCGAACTGAGCGCGCGCAACGAGCGCATCACGCACGTCGCCGTCTCACTCGGTGGCGAGGCGTTCATTCACGCGAACGCGGCGGCGTGGGGCGTGTCGTCCAACAGTCTCGATCCCGCCGCGCCGAATTATCGCGCGTGGTTGCACGAACATTTTGTGGGCGCGCGGAGGTTTCGATGAAACTGACCTGGGAATCCTTGACGCTGGAATTACGCACGACGTTTCGCATCGCGCACGGCGCGGATGATCGTCGCTACAATGTGCTCGCGCGGCTCGCCGAGGGTTTGGGCGAGGCGGCGGCGGTGACGTATCACGGCGAAACGCAAACCGGAATTATGGAGTACCTCGCGCGCGTCGCCGATGAGCTCGGCAACTGCGCCGATCCGTTTTTGCTCGAAAACATTTTGGATCGCTTGCCGCTCGGTTCGCAAGCCGCGCGCGCCGCGCTTGACCTCGCGTTGCACGATGTGTGGGGCAAGCGGCTCGGTCAGCCGCTTTATCGTTTGCTGGGACTCGATCCAACGCGCTTGCCGCTGACTTCGTTTACGATTGCGATGGACGAGCCGGCAATGATGGCGCAACGCGCGCAGGAAGCCGGCTTGCCGATCATCAAGGTCAAGGTCGGCGGCGCGAACGACGAAGCGATGGTCGCCGCGATTCGCAATGCGACGAACGCGAAATTGCGCGTGGACGCCAACGCCGGTTGGACGCGCGCGCAAGCCGCCGCAATGATCCCACGCCTCGCGCAGTACGATTTGGAATTGATCGAACAGCCCCTGCCCGTCGGCGATATCGAGGGCTTGCGATGGTTGCGCGCGCAAAAATTTGGCTTGCCCATTTTTGCGGACGAGCCGGTGAAAACGGCGCGCGACGTAGCGGCGCACGCCGGCGCGGTGGATGGCGTCGTCGTCAAACTGATGAAGACCGGCGGCATCCGCGAAGCCCTGCGCGCGATTCACACGGCGCGCGCGCACGAGATGCAAGTGATGCTCAGTTGCATGGTCGAGAGTTCGGTGGGCGTGACTGCCGCCGCGCATCTCGCGCCGCTCTGCGATTATGCCGATCTTGACGGACCCTTGCTCATTCGCAACGATCGCTTCGCGGGCGTGCAGTACGAGGGCGCGCGCATGATTCTGCCGGCGGGCGCGGGGCTGGGTGTCACGGAAAAATAGCGGGGGGCGTTTACGCCGTGGGGGCGAAATGCGCGGCGCGGCGCAATGACTCGGCTGGGTGGATGGCGAAGGGTGTTGCCGGTAGCGCGCCAGTTTGAAACACAATTTCAATCGTGGTGAGAAAAATTCGGATCGCGTTTTGCTTGCTCAACACCTTGTACTGTCCTGCGTGCGTGATGGACACACGCCGATTGGTCTCCCAGCGGATTGTAACGGCAGTCCAGTCGGGATGTCCATCCATCGCCAAAATATTGCCGCCTTCATTCGGCAATTGCGCCGCCGCCGGCAAGACCGAAACCTGGGTTGAGAAACTGGTCGTCGCGCCGCAGTTCCGCTCGAAAATGACGGCCTTGTATTCCTTGTCGGGCGAATAAAATTCTTGGAAAACGCGATTGCCGCACCAGCCGCCAAAGAGCGACTCGAGCAGAAACACCCCGCCGCTTGCCATCAGAACAAGCGCGAAAATAATCACGCCGAGAATTATGGCGATACGTTTTGCAGTTTGCAAATTATCCATCCTTTTCAGTGATTCTGTTGGCGCACTCCATTGGGCGATCAATCGCCCGCCTCACGCAGGTGAAAACTCGGTGAACCGAGTTGCGCGAAGCGAATCGGTTTCTAACCGATTTCTACCTCGCTGGCACGACCATCGCGCGGCGCTTTGCGCCGCTTCAAAGACGTGCCAGCGTCAGCCGCCGATTTTAATCGGCGGTAGGGTAAAATCTTTCGTCTGCGCTGGACTCGCTTGGATTATACCTTCAAATTTGCGCCGAGACAATGCCGCGCGCGCGGTACCGCGCAGGTGTTTGGCGCAATTTAGGGGTTGTGCTACAATAGCGTCCCGATCATCGGAACAGAAAAAATTATGACACACTCACTCGCTATCGAAACGCAAGACCTGGGTCGCGCGTACAAGATTCGCGAAGCCAAAAAGAAGGAAGCGAAAACGCTCGTTGCCTTGCGCGATGTCTCGCTGCAAGTGCCGCGCGGCGAATTGTTTGGCTTGCTCGGTCCCAACGGCGCCGGCAAGACGACGCTGATCAAAATTTTGACGACACTCCTCGCGCCGACGGCGGGTTGGGCGCGGGTTGCCGGCTTCGATGTGGCGCGCGCGCCCAATCAGGTGCGCCCGCGCATCAACATGGTCTCCGGCGGCGAATCGTCCGGCTATGGCTTGCTGACTGTGCGCGAAAACTTGTGGATGTTCGCGCAGTTTTACGGCATTCCGACGAAACCGGCGAACGCGCGCATTGACGAATTGCTGGCAACGCTCAAAATGTCGGATCGCGCCAACACCAAATCATCCGATCTTTCAACCGGTTTGCGGCAAAAGACGAACATTGCGCGCGGTTTCCTCACCGACCCGCAAGTCTTGTTTCTCGACGAGCCGACCCTGGGTCTCGACGTGGGCGCGTCGCGCGATGTGCGGGCGTTCGTGCGCGGGTGGATCAACGCGGACCGCGCGCGCACGCTGTTGTTGACGACGCACTATATGGTCGAGGCGGACGAGCTGTGCGACCACGTCGCGATCATCAACCAGGGCCGCGTGCTTGCGTGCGATGCGCCGGCGAATTTGAAACAGCGCTTGCAGCGCGAGGCGATCTTTCATCTCGAAGTGTCGCCGCTGAAGGATTCGGTATTGCCGATGTTGCAAGCCTTGCCCGGCGTGTGTCAGGTCACACACCACCCGGCGGATGATCGCGCCGCGCTCGATTTTATCCTCGCCGATGAAAGCGTGCTCGGTGCGGTGATCAACACCTTGACCCAGGCGGATATTCGCTTGCTGCGTTTGGACAAGCGCGCGCCGACCCTCGAAGATGTGTTCGTCAATCTCGTCGGGCGGAGCATTGAGGAGGTCGAACGTGCCGATCCTTCCCCCGCTTGAAAAAGACACGGGCTGGCGTTTGTTTCTGCGAACGGTGATCGGACGCGCCTACCCGCGCGTGGTTGGGATGCAACGCGAACGCTCTTGGCTTTTTTTTGAAGTCATGTTGCCGACGCTCGCCGTCGCCGCGTATGTGTTCGTCTATCGCGCGATGCGCGCGCCCGAAGAGTACGTCGGCTTTGTCGTCGTTGGCGGCGCGATGACGGCGTTCTGGCTCAACGTGTTGTGGGCGATGTCGAGCCAGCTGTATTGGGAAAAGGAGCAAGGCAATCTCGCGCTCTACATCATTGCGCCCAACTCGCTGATGGCGATCTTGTTGGGCATGGCAGTGGGCGGATTGTACGCCACGACCTTGCGCGCGGCGGGTGTGATCCTTTTGGGGAGTTGGCTGTTTCAGGTGCAGTACGCGGTCACGAGTTTACCGGCATTGCTCGCCGTGTTTGCGCTGGCAATGACCGCGTTGTACGGCATGGGCATGATGCTCTCCTCGGTGTTTTTGCTGTTGAGCCGCGAGGCATGGCATCTGTCCAATCTCGCGCAAGAGCCGATTTATCTCCTCTCCGGTTTTTATTTTCCGATCAAACATTTCAATTTTTGGATCGCGGCGAGCGCGTCCATCATTCCGCTCACCCTGGGTCTCGACGCGATGCGCCAACTGGTGTTCCCTTCGGGGGCGACGCTCGGCTTTTTGAGCGTGCCCGTCGAAATTGTGATTCTGAGCATCCTGTGCGTGGTGTTTCTCGTTGCGGCGCAAGGGTTGCTCGGATATATGGAACGGCTCGCGATCCGTGAGGGCCGCCTCACCGAAAGCCGGCGGTGACGAGGCGAGTGACACATGTTCAACCTGCGTGCTGAAATCGAAAATCGAGAATGGGTGCCCTGGCGTTCGTTTCGGATTGCGACCTGGCTGGGGTGGCAGATCGAATCGAACTGGACGGATCCGTTTCTGTTCGCCGTGTATTCCATCGTCAAACCGCTTGCCAGCGCGCTGATCCTGGTCGTGATGTACGGCGTGATCACGAACGGCGATTTTACATCGCCGCTGTTTCCGTACATTTATTTGGGCAACGCGTTTTATATGTACGTGGGCGCGGTGATGACCGGCGTCTCGTGGTCGGTGATTGACGACCGCGAGCATTACAAAACGCTCAAGTACATTTACACCGCGCCGGTAGATTACATGGCGTACCTGATCGGGCGCGGGGTGGCGCGCGTCCTCACCGGTTCGTTCTCGGTGTTGATCACCATCGGGTGCGGCGTGGCATTCTTACGCGTGCCGATCCATGTCGCCGCGATAGACGTGCCGTTGTTCGGCGTGACCTTGGTGATCGGTATCCTGTTGTTGGCGCTCCTGGGCGTGTTGCTCGCCGGGCTGACGCTGGTGCTTGCGCATCACGCCGGCTATCTCGGCGAGAGCGTTGCCGGCGCGTTGTACCTTTTCAGCGGCGCGATCTTTCCGCTCGATATTTTGCCGGCGTGGCTTCAGCCCATCGGCTTTTTGATGCCGATCACGTACTGGCTCGAACTGTTGCGCCGCGCGCTGATCGGCTCCGTCGCGGAAGCGTTTCCCACGCTCGCCGGCTTTAGTAACGCGCACCTCTTGCTGATTCTCCTCGCGTTGACGCTCGTGTTTGGCGTGGTCTCCGTGCTCGTGTTTCGTTTGTGCGATCAGCGCGCGCGCGCGTTAGGGCTGATCGATCAAGTGACGAATCATTGAGCGGACGGGGCGATCCCTTCTCCGAATTCCGTTTGCGCCGTAAGATTTTCTCCGATTTCACGATATACCTGGTGAGGCGATCATGCACTCTCGTTGGCAAGGGTTGCGCGCGCGGCTGATCAATTTTTATCCGCCGTTGCTCGGCGCGGGGATTCGCGTTGTGGACACCGCGCCCGATTACCGCACGCTGCGCGTGCAGATGAAACTGACCTGGCTCAATCGCAACATCGTCGGCACGCATTTCGGCGGCTCGCTCTATGCCATGTGCGATCCCTGGTTTATGCTGATCTTGATGCGTGCGCTCGGCGGGGCGTACATCGTTTGGGACAAGGCGGCGACGATTCGCTTTCTCAAACCGGGGCGCGGCACCGTGACGGCGACGTTTCACATTGCGGCGGAACAGATCGCCGAGTTGCGCGCCCGCGCGGATCGCGGCGAAAAAATCGAACCGACCTTTGCGGCGGATGTGGTGGACGATGCCGGCAATGTGATCGCGCAAGTCGAAAAATTATTGTACGTGCGAAAGAAGAACGCGAATGGCAAATGAGGATCGCGCCTTGCTCGAACGCGCCCAGACGAGCGCGGCGGGTTTCGGCGAATTGTTCGACGCGTACTATGATCGGATTTACGCGTACGCCTATCGCCGCGTTGGTGCGCGGGATGCGGCGGAAGATATTGCGGCGAGTGTGTTCGCGGACGCGTGGCGCGCGATCAAGCGCGTGCGCTGGCAGGGCAAGCCGCTCGTGGCATGGTTGTATCGCATTGCCGCGCGCCGCGTCGCCGATGCATACCGCGCGCGGCGCGCAGATGTGCCGCTTGAAGAAATGGCGGACGCCGCGTACGCGGCCGTCGGCGATGACTGGGATCGCGCCGAGGCAATGGCGGCGGTGCGGCGCGGCATCGCCCAGTTGCGCGCGGTGGATCGGGAGATCATTCGGCTCGTCTATTTCGATGAATGTCGCGGTGATGAAATTGCGGCACTGTTGAATTGCACGCCGAATACCGTGTACGCGCGCACGCATCGCGCGCTCAAGCGACTGGCGGCGTGGGTGCGGAGCGAGGAGCAAAATGGCAGAGCGGATGGTTGAGGTGGAGCAAACGCTAAAGCAGTTGCGCGCACAGGAAAAAATTCCGGCGTCGTTGCGCCGCGCCGAAATCCGCGTCCAGCTGTTGCGTGCGTGCGCCGAGATCGAACTGGCGCTGGTGCCGACGCGGATCGGCGACCTGGGTTTGGCGTGGAACGCGCGTGGGATCGTGGCGATCCACTTGCCGCGCGGCGACGCCGCGCAAACCTTGCGCAGTTTGCGGCGGCAATACCCCGCCGCGCCGGTGCGCGCGGTCGCGCCGGCGGAATATCAGCGCGAGTTGCAAGCGTACGCGACCGGGCAGGTGCGCGAGTTTCGCGCGCCGCTCGATTGGTCGGCGATTAAACCGTTTCAGCGCGCGGTGCTGGAAACGGCGAATCGCATTCCGTTCGGCGAGACGCGCACGTACCAATGGATCGCGCAACAAATCGGCAAGCCGCGCGCGGCGCGCGCCGTGGGGCGCGCGCTCGCGACGAATCCGATCCCCATCATCTTGCCGTGTCATCGCGTCATCGGCAGTGACGGCGGCTTGCACGGATACGGCGGCGGCTTGCCACTCAAACGCAAATTGTTGGAATTGGAAGGCGCGGCATTTTCATTGTGACCTCAACGCACCGCGCGTTGGGGGGCGTTGGCGGATTGCTGTACCGATTGGAGTCTGTATGTTTGCCTGGTTCGTTTTGATTTTGCTCGGCGCGATTTGGGGCGCGAGTTATATGTTCATCAAGATCGGCGTCCAAACCATTCCGCCGCTCACGTTTGTCGAGGGGCGCGTATTGCTCGCCGCGCTTGCCTTGCTCGCCGTGTTGAGATGGCGCGGCGAAGCGATCCCGCGGGATCGCCGCACCTGGATCGTTTTGATCGCGATGGGCGTGTTCAACGGCGCGATTCCGTACACCGCGATCACCTGGGGCGAGACGGTGATCTCTAGCAGTCTTGCCGCGATCCTCACGGCGGCGATGCCGCTGTTCACGGTGACGTTCGCGCACTGGTGGACGCACGACGAGCGGTTGACGCCTGCCAAAGTGCTCGGCATCCTGATCGGTTTTTTGGGTGTCGTCGTGCTCTTTATTCCCGAATTGCAACGCGGCGTGCAGATGGAGTTTTGGGGGCAGGCGGCGATCATCGTGGCGACGGTGAGTTACGCGTTGGCGACCTTGATCGCGCGCAAATTTCTGGGCGGCGTCTCGCACACGATTGCGGCGACTGGGCAGTTGGGATCGGCGGCGGCGATTATGTTGCCGCTCAGTCTCGCGTTCGAGCGCCCCTGGATGTTGCGCCCCGCGCTCGAAGCGCTCGGCGCGTTGGCGATCCTGGCTTTGCTCGGCACGGCGTTCGCCTACATTCTGTACTACTGGCTCGTCGAACACACCGGCGCGACGCGTACCGCGCTCGTCACGTATCTCATTCCGATCACCGGCATTTTTTGGGGCGCGCTGATTTTGGCGGAGCCGATTGTGTGGGAAGCGATCCTGGGTCTTGCGCTGATCATCGGCGGCGTGGCGTTGGTCAATCGCTCGAGCGCGGCGCGGGAATCCGCAAAGTAAAATCTGCCGACTTGACGGATGGGCGATTGTGATCTGCTCATCTGGAAAGCACAAGACCGTCCAAGTTTTCGCAAGTGACCTGGACGGTCTTTCTTTTCCGATTTTTACGTGCGAAGCGTTTCGCGTTCTAGCGTTTGATCGTCGCTTCTCGCTCCGGTCCCACCGAAACCCATTTCACCGGCACGCCGACGAGTTTTTCAATCGTCTCGACGTACTGTTGTGCGCGCGCCGGCAAATCGGCAAACTGGCGCGCGCCGGTAATGTCCGCGCGCCAACCGCGCACGGCGCGATAAACCGGCTCGGCGTGCGCCAGTTGCTCCGCGCTCAGATCGGCATAGCCGACGCGTTTGCCGTTCCAGCGATAGCCGGTTGCGATTTTGATTTCATCGAACTGGCTGAGGATGTCGAGCTTGGTCAAGAAAATTTCCGTTGCGCCGTTGACCTGGGTCGAGAAACGCACGATCTCGGCGTCAAACCAACCGCCGCGCCGGATGCGCCCGGTGGTCACGGCAACTTCTTGGAGCGCGTGTTGCGCCGGATCGGACGCGTCCAAAATTTCGGTCGGCAGCGGTCCGCCGCCGACGCGCGTGGTGTACGCTTTGGCGACGGCGACGACGCGATTGACGGCGCGCGGCGGAATGCCCAAGCCCGCCGTCGCCGCCGAGGTGAGCGTCGTCGCGCCGGTGACGAACGGGTACGTGCCCCAGTCGGGATCGAGTAGCGCGCCCTGCGCTTGTTCGAGCAGAAAATTTTTCTTGGCGCGCAACCCTTTTGCGATGAACGGGTACACTTCGACAATGAATGGTTTGAGTGTGGCGTAATACTTGCGGTAATCGGCGAAAATTTCATCGCCCGAAACCGGCGCGCCGCCGAGCGCGGTGATAATTTTATTTTTCAGCGCGACTTGGACGCCCAATTTTTCGGCAAAGATTTTTTCGTCGGCGACATCGTGCCAGCGGATGCCGTTGTAACTCGCCTTGTCCGCGAACGCGGGTCCAATGCCGCGCCGCGTCGTGCCGGTTGCGCCCGCGCCCTTGGCTTGCTCGTACAGCCCATCGAGAATTTTGTGGTACGGCAAAATCAAATGCGCGCGCGGCGAAACGAACAAGCGTTTAGCCACGCGGATTTTTGCGGCGCGAAGGATTTCGATCTCTTCGATCAACACGCGCGGATCGATCACGACGCCGCCGCCGATGAGGCAGCGCGCGCGCGGATAAAAAATGCCGGACGGCACGAGGTGGATTTTGAACTCGCCGAGCGGATTGATCACGGTGTGGCCGGCATTGTTGCCGCCGTTGAACCGCGCGACAAAATCTGCGTCGCGCGCGAGATAATCAATCGCCTTGCCTTTGCCCTCATCGCCCCATTGCGCGCCCATTACAATTGTGACCGTCATTGTTCCTCCTTGTTCACTGCCCCACTGTCGTACTGTCCCACCGTTCCACAACGTGCTCCGTAATGCGCTCGGCGTTTCCGGTGTACGCCACCGGCGTCAGCGCGCGCAAACGCGCCTGGAGCGTTTCGTCTGCGTCGAGCGTTGCGATCCACGCGTCGAAAATTTCCGGCGTGATCGCTTTGCCGCGCGTGAGCGTTTTGAGCTTTTCGTACGCGTCCGCGATGCCGGCGGCGCGCAAGATCGTCTGTGCGCCCTCGGCGATGACTTGCCAGTGCGCGTCTAGATCTGCGCGCAGTTTTTCGGCGTTGACCGCGAGGCGATCCAACCCGCGCGCGAGACTGACATACGCGACGAGCGTGTGCCCCAGCGCCACGCCGAACGTGCGGCGCACAGTCGAGTCCGACAGATCGCGTTGCAGGCGCGAGACCGGCAGTTTGCGCGCGTAAAATTCCAAGAGCGCGTTGGCGATTCCCAGGTTGCCTTCCGCGTTTTCGAAATCAATCGGGTTGACTTTTTGCGGCATCGTGGACGATCCGACTTCGCCGGCGACGACGCGCAATGTGAACAGGTCGTCGCTGATGTACCGCCACACGTCTTGCGCGAGATCGAGCAGGATCGCGTTCGTGAGTTTGAGCGCATCGAAATAGCGGAGCCAGTTGTCGAACGGCGCGAGTTGCGTCGTGATGAGATTCGGTTCGAGATCGTGCGCGCGAATGAACTGCGTGCTGAACGCGAGCCAGTCCACACCGGGCGCGGCGGCGACGAGTGCGTTGAAATTGCCGACCGCGCCGGTGAGTTTCGCCTCGAAGCGGTGCGCGCGTAAAAGGTCGCGTTGCGTTTGCAGGCGCGCGAGAAATACGGCAAACTCTTTGCCGAGCGTGGTCGGCACGGCGGGTTGCCCGTGCGTGCGTGCGAGCAGTGGCGTCGCTTGGTGCGCGCGCGCGAACGCGGCGAGCCGCGCGAGGATCGCATCAAGCGCGGGCAGGATCACGGTGTCGCGCGCATCGCGGAGCGCGAGTGCGTGCGCGGTTTGGTTCACGTCCTCGGAGGTTAAGCCGAAATGGAGCCACGCGCTCACATCGGCGAGCGAGGTCGCCGCGAATTTTTCGCGCAGGAAATATTCGATGGCTTTGACATCGTGCCGCGTCGCGCGTTCGATCTCTTTGATGCGTTCGCCGTCGGTGGTTTGGAAATTGGAAATGAGAGATTGGAGATTAGTCATTTCGGAAGCGCTGAGTGGGCGAACGAGATGTGCGTCGCGTGAGAGCGCGATGAGGTAGGCGATTTCGAGGCGGACGCGGTCGCGGAGGTAGGCGAACTCGGAAAAAGAATGGCGGAGCGGTTCAGTTTCGCGCGCGTACCGTCCGTCGAGCGGGGAGAGCGCGGTGAGGAAAGATTCGGTCACCATTGTTCAAAACCAAGCACGAGTCACCTCCATCTGCCGGCATTATAGAAACGTTGCGCGAAAAGGTCAAATCCCTTATAATCGCGCGCGGCAAGTGGAACCAATTTGCGCTCCCAGGAGGAACCGATGAACATTTTGCCGGAGATGGCTTTGACGTACGATGATGTTTTGCTCGTGCCGCAATATTCGGATGTCGAGTCGCGTAAGAAATTGTCTACTCAAACGCAACTCACGCCGCGGATCACGTTGCAAATTCCCATCGTGTCTGCGAATATGGACACGGTGACGGAAAGCGAAATGGCGATTGCTATCGCGCGCGAGGGCGGGATCGGCATCATTCATCGTTTTATGAGCATTGAGGAACAGGTCGCGCAGATCACGCGTGTCAAAAAATCGGAGTCGTTCGTCGTCGAAAATCCGATCACGCTGACCGAAGCGCACACCGTTGGCGATGCGAAACGCCAGGTTGAAGAGACCGGCACCGGCGGCATTTTGATTCTGGATCGCGCGCAACGGTTGATCGGCATCATCACGACGCGCGATCTCTTGTTTGAAAACGACGATCAACGTTCTGTCACGGCGTTGATGCGCCGCGATGTGGTCATTGCGCCGCCAGACACGACGTTGAAAGAGGCGGAGCGGATGTTGCACATGCACCGCATCGAAAAATTGCCGCTCGTGGATGCGACGGGGCGCGTCGTCGGTTTAATCACGCTGAAAGATATTATGAAGATCGAGCGCTATCCCAAGGCGACGAAAGATGCGCGCGGGCGGCTCGCGGTGGGCGCGGCGGTCGGCGTGCGCGAGCGCGAACTGAAACGCGTCGAGCAGGCGTTGGCGGCGGGCGCGGATTGTATCGTGGTAGATATCGCGCACGGCGATTCGCAACTCGAAATCGAAATGATCAAGAACATTCGCCGGCATTTTCCCGACGCGCAAATTATCGGCGGCAACGTTGCGACGGCGGACGGGACGAGACGGTTGATTGACGCCGGCGCGGATGCGGTCAAGGTTGGCGTGGGTCCTGGGTCAATCTGCATCACACGTGTCGTGGCGGGGTCGGGCGTGCCGCAACTTTCGGCGGTGATCGCATGCGCGGAAGTGGCGCGCGCGAACCATATTCCGATTATCGCGGACGGCGGCGTGCGAAATTCCGGCGACGTGGTGAAGGCGATTGCGGCGGGCGCGGCGTCGGTGATGATCGGCAGTTTGTTCGCCGGCACGGATGAGAGTCCGGGCTTGATGATGACGCGGCAAGGGCATCGCTACAAAACGTCGCGCGGGATGGCGTCGGCGCAGGCGAATGTGGCGCGCAAGTCGCGCGAAGGCGAGGGCTGGATCACGCAGGAGGAACTCGACGAGTATGTGTCCGAAGGCGTGGAAGCGGC
>CAIKBD010000099.1 GCA_903825565.1 uncultured Anaerolineales bacterium
AATTTGGAAATCGCCGGGACTGGCGCTTTGGAACACGACCTGGTTCGTCAACAAGGTTTGCCGCGCCGCGCTTCCGCTCGTCGTCGTGAAAAACACCTCTTTGCCGTTCAGCAATTCGATGCGCTGGATGCCGCTCACGTCGAGCGCGGTGACGGTGATCGTGATCGGCTCGTTGACGAGCGCGTGCGTGCGGTCGAACGAAACGTTGAGCGAGGGCGGGTGCGTGTCGGCGACGAAAATTTTGAGCGGCGCGGAATCGGTCGTCTGGTTCTGGTTGTCGTAGGCGCGGACGAACAAGGTGTGATTGCCCGGCGCAAACGCGTTCCACGCGAACGCGAACGCGAATTGCGGCTGACCCGCCGGCGTCGGCGCGGCGAGGTACGTGGCGAGTTGATTGTCCACCCACAGTTCCACCTGGGTCACGCCCACTTCGTCGGTGGCGACGCCGACGAGTTGAAACACCGAGCCGAGATCCACTTGCGGTACGCCAATCGGGTAGACGATGATCGCGGTGGGGCGGCGCGCGTCTTGCAGGATCGTGATCGTCACTTCGTCCGGCGCGCTCGCGCGATTGTCCACGTCGTAGGCGACGACGCGCAAGGTGTAGGGTCCGATCTGCGGCGGCGTCCAGGGAATAATTGCGGAGAAGACGCGCGGCGCGGGCGTCGGCGCGATTTCGCTCTTGAGCAAAATATTGTCCGCCGTGACATCGAGCCGCGCAATGCCGTGATCGTCCGCGCCGTAGACGACGAGGTTGAACGTTTGCCCCACGCTGATCTGCATACTCGTCACGGGCGAAACGATTTGCGCGACCGGCGCGGCGGATGATCCGCGCACGGCGAGCGGCGGGTTGGTCGGCTGGGGCGATGCTTGCGGTTGCGCGGTGGCGGCGGGCGCAACCGTTTCGCCGGGTGCGCCGCCGGCGACGGTGGGAAAAGCGACGCGCGGCGGCGTGTTCGTCGGCGCGTCCGGCGCGCGCGTCGGCGACGGCTCGGCGGGCGGCGCGATGGCAAACTGCTCGCACGCGGTGACGATCAGCAAAATCAAAATCAGCGCGCTGAAGGTTCGGGGGTGGAAATTCATACGCGCCGATTATAACGCGAAACGAGCAGGCGTCAAAAAAAGACCTCGCCCTGCGCTCCCTGCCGCGCTTCCAAAAATTGGACGCAGGTGAACGCGGATGGACGCAAAACAAATTGGACGCAGATGAACGCGGCTGGACGCAGAGCAAAAGCAATCCTCTGCGTTGGTCTGCGTTCGTCCGCGTCCCAATATTTTTGGGCAGAGCAAAAGCAATTCTCTGCGTTGGTCTGCGTTCGTCCGCGTCCCAACGTTTTTTGTGCGCCAGCGACCACGCGTCGCGCCCCCTGCCCCGCTTCCAAAAATTGGACGCAGGTGAACGCGGATGGACGCAAAACAAATTGGACGCAGATGAACGCAGACGAACGCAGAGAAAAAACAATTCTCCGCGCTCGTCTGCGTTCGTCCGCGTCCCAATATTTTTCGTTTGACTGTCGGTGCGCCAGCGACCGCGCGTCGCGTCCCCTGCCGCGCTTCCAAAAATTGGACGCAGATGAACGCGGATGGACGCAAAACAAATTGGACGCGGATGAACGCGGCTGGACGCAGAGCAAAAGCAATTCTCTGCGTTGGTCTGCGCTCATCCGCGTCCCAGTATTTTTCAAGCGAGACCGGTCTAGCGTTTCATCACCGCAATCGTGCCGCCGGCGATCAGGTCGCCTTGCGCCGCGTTCACGTTCAGCACGCTCACCCGCGCCGCAACCGCCTGCGCGATTGCTTGGAACGGTTGCGCGTACGGCGAAGCGGGCGCGAGCGCGGTCACCGGCTTGCCGGTGTCGCCGCCCGAACGAATCGCCAGATCGAGCGGGATTTCGCCGAGGAACGGCACGCCGAGTTCGTTCGCCATCTTCTGCGCGCCGCCGTGCGCGAAAATTTCGGTGCGTTCGTGGCAGTGCGGGCAGAGAAAGTACGACATGTTCTCGACGACGCCTAGCACCGGCACCTCGAGTTTGTTGAACATCGTGATCCCTTTGATCACGTCCGCCAACGCGACATCTTGCGGCGTGGCGACGACGACGCCGCCGGTGAGCGGCACGGATTGCGCGAGCGTGAGTTGCACGTCGCCGGTGCCCGGCGGCAGATCGATCACGAGGTAATCGAGTTCGCCCCAGTCCACCTCCGTCAAGAATTGCTGAACCGCGCTGTGCAACATCGGACCGCGCCAAATCACGGCTTGCTCCGGCGGCACGAGAAAGCCCATAGACATCAGTTTGACGTTGTACGCTTCGAGCGGAATGATCTTGTCGCCGCGCGAGCGCGGTTGCGCGGCGACGCCCATCATAATCGGAATGTTGGGCCCGTACACGTCCGCGTCCAGCAACCCAACGCGCGCGCCGGTCTGCGCGAGCGCGACGGCGAGGTTGACGGAGACGGTCGTTTTGCCGACGCCGCCCTTGCCGCTTGCCACCGCAATCGTGGCTTTGACCGCGCGTAACGCGTCGAGTTTGCCGCCGATGCGTTTGTCGCTCGGCACGCTCGCGTCGAATTTCACGGCGACGGCTTTTGCGCCGGCGGCAACTACCGCCGCTTTGGCTTCGTTTTCGATCTGCGAGCGCAGTGGACACGCCGGCGTCGTCAGCACAATCGTAAAATTGACCGCATCGCCTTGAATTTTCACATCCTTGATCATGTTCAGCGAAACCAAATCGCGATGCAGTTCCGGTTCCTGAACCTTGCCGAGCGCGTTGAGTACTTGTTGTTCGGTGAGCATTATGACTCCGTGAGATGGGTTACGCAATATGCAATCCGCAATCCGCAATCCGTAATCCGTACTCCGTATTGCGTATTGCGTAATAAATTGACTACATAAACGCCGCGCGAAATTCGTCCCAGGTTTCTTTGCGGTACGTTAGGGCTTGTTTGACCAGCGGCGTAGTCGCCAGCGATTTGACTTGCTCCTCGTACGTCGGTCGCTCGTCCACGTAGAGCACGCCGAGCGGAATGTGGTCGCCCCACTCGTGCGCTTTTTGCATCGCGGCGGTGTAATCGCGCGGGTTGTAATTCGCGTCGTCGTCGAGTTTGTAGACGCGCGGGCGGTACCATTCGACCGTGTTGACGTGGTTGTAGATCACGCACGCTTGCAACACATCCACGAGCGCAAACCCCTTGTGCGCGATGGCTTTAGCAAATGTCGCCGCCATGTGTTTCGGATCGCCCGAAAAAGTGCGCGCGACAAACGTTGCGCCGCCGGCAATCGCCATCACGACCGGGTTGAACTCGATTTCGATTGCGCCGTCCGGCGTCGTCGAGGAAACCCAGCCCCGGGTGCTCGTCGGCGAGTATTGCCCTTTCGTCAACGCGTACACCTTGTTGTCTTCGACGATCATCGTGAAATCGGAATTGCGGCGCAACGCGTGGATGAAATGCCCCGCGCCGATGCCGTAGGCGTCGCCGTCGCCGACCGTCGCGATCACCTTGAGGTTGTGGCTCGCCAGTTTCACGCCTTGCGCGATGGGGAGCGAACGCCCGTGCAGACCCAGGTACCCGTTTGCCTTGAGATAATCCGGCAATTTCGAGCCGCACCCAATGCCGCTGACGAAGAACGCCGCGTGCGGTGGAATTTGCAACTGCGCGAGCGCCTGCTTGACCGCGGCAATGATGCCGTAATCGCCGCAACCGGGACACCAGGTTACTTGGCGCTCGCCGTCGTATAGTTTCGGGGTAAATTTGAATTCAGGAATTGGGAGTGTCATTTTCGAATATCTCCAAGTTCGATCCGCGCCTCACGCGAACCGACGCTAGTTTTTCGCCTTTGCAACTTTCGTGGCTTTCGCGGCTTTCACTTTCACGCCTTTCGCCAGTTTCACTTTCACCAGTTTCACTTTCGCGCCTTTCGTTACTTTCGCGCTTTTCGTTACTTTCGCGCTTTTCCCTTTCGCGGGTTTCGTGTTCACGTTTGCCGCGATCCACCGCGCGATCTCTGCGCCGGTAAACGGTCGCCCGTCGTACTTTAAGAATTTCTGATCGGGCGCGCGCCCGGTGTAAACGCGGATCACCTGCGCGAGTTGCGCGGTGTAATTGCCCTCGATGTCAACCAGCCATTTTGCTTTTGCCAGTTCCTGCGCCAGCCGGTTTTCGTCGAGCGGATAAATATCAATGAAATGCAACGCGTTCGCCCGGACGCCTTGCGCATTCAAAAGGTCTACCGCCTCGCGGATCGCGTAGCGCGTCGCGCCCCAACCCATCAGCGTGATCGCCGCGTTCTGGGGTCCGTACCATTCGGGCATCCGCATTTCGGTTTTCAGCGTTTCGATCTTTTGCATCCGCTTGGCGTGTTGCGCTACGCGGTTCGCCGGGTCTTCGTCTTCCATGCGCCCGGACTCGGTGTGCTCGTCGCTCGTCGAAGTGTAAACGGCGTTCGGGTGTCCGGGGAGCGCGCGCGGCGAAACGCCGTCGGCGGACAAGGCATAGCGTTTGTATGTGCCGGGCTGGAGCGCATCCAGTTCCGCCTCGGTCAACATTTTGCCGCGATCAATTTCAAATTGCTCGAACGGCATTTCTTCGACGCCGACCGAGCGCACGGCAAATGCTTGGTAGCCCTCGGTGAGCACGAGCACGGGACATTGATATTTTTCCGCGAGGTTGAACGCGCGCGCGGTGTCGGCATAGCACGATTCGACGCCGCCGGGCGCGAGCACGACGCGCGGAAATTCGTCTTGCGACGCGTGCAGTAAAAACAGCAAGTCGCCTTGCCCGGTGCGCGTCGGCATTCCGGTCGAGGGACCGGGGCGTTGCGAGTCCACGATCACGACCGGCGTTTCGGTCATGCCCGCCATGCCGAGCGCCTCGACCATCAACGCAAAGCCGCCGCCCGAAGTCGCCGTCATCGCGCGCACGCCGATCTGCCCTGCGCCAATCGCAAACAGGATCGCGGCAAGTTCGTCTTCGGTTTGTTTCGTGACGAGGTTGAAGCGTTTCGCCTGCGCGGTCATAAATTCGATCACGGTTGTGCCCGGCGTCATCGGGTATGCGCTGATGAATTTACAGCCCGCCGCAATCGCACCCAAGCCAATCGCTTGGTTGCCGTTGAGGATCATCCGGTTGACGCCATCGGCGGGCGGGATCAATTTCCAGTCGAATTGGCTCGCGTATTTTTGCGCTTCGTCGAACGCCCAGCGCGCCACCGCCAGGTTCGCTTCGGCGACCGCCGATCCTTTTTTCTTGCCGAAATTTTGGTTGATCACGTCGGCAATGCGTTCGAACGGAAAGCCGGTGATCGCCGCCGTCGCGCCGAGTTGCGCGGTGTTGAGCATTTGCTTGGCGTGTTTGGGGTCCATGCCTGCCGCGCGCCCGATTTCCAGCGCTTTGGCTTCGAAGGGAAATGCGAAGGACTGAATGTGCCGCTGGGCGAGCGCGTTCGCGTCCACTTGCAAGTTCGTGTCGTGAATGATCGCGCCGCCGGGCACGAGTTCGTCCAAATGCAGATCAATCGCGTCCTGGCTGAACGCGAGCACGAGATGCGTCTGGTCGTCCGGCGCATAGACCGGCTTGGCGCCGACGCGCAGTTGGTAAAAGTTGTAACCGCCGCGAATGCGGCTCATAAAATCCGAGTTGGCGAAAATGTGCAAGCCGGCGCGGACGAGCGCGCGCGCAAATCCCGCGCCGCTGGTGTCCATGCCTTGCCCGGCTTCGCCGCCAATTTTGATCGTCATGTTGTTCGTGACCACGTTGTGCTCCTTATAAACCCGTCTACCTCAAACTGGGTAAATGCTACGGGTGATTCCAAAATCAGATTCTAACGCCGGTTGAATTAAGCGCGCATAAGGATTTTTCGCGCCGCGTTAGAATGGCGTTAAAAACGCAAGCGCGCTGGCGGCGTTCGGCAACGCGCGGATCATGCTCACTGGCTTTGCGCGTCCACGATGCCGGCGAGCATTTGCATGACCGGTTGCAGTTTGTCCGGGATCGCCGTGTCGGAAGTCTTGACGGTGTGCTGGGCGTAGACGAGCACGTAGGACAATTCGTCCGGCACGAGGTACGGTTTGCGGGTCGAATCTGCCGGGATTGAGGCGAACCCTGCATCGGCGAACGCTTGGCGCAATTTTGCCCATTCCGCCGGCGCGAGATCGAATTCGAGTTTGCCGGCGCGGCGTGTCAGTGTCGCGTGGCCGTTCGCGTCAATGAGGAGGTGATCGTTAAAGCCGGCGATGCCGCCGGTGCGGCGGTACTCGATGGGCGAGGGCGGCGGCGGCGCGGGGGAACACGCGCACCCGATCCCGATGCCGAGCACACAGAAAAGCAGAGCGATCCATTTTGCCATTTCGGTTGCTCCTTCAGCGCGTTGCGCGCTTTAAGGTTTCCTTCAACAGTTGATTGATCAGTTGATTGAGCGACACGCCCTCGGCACGCGCTACTCTCCCCAGCCGCCATGCCGGGTGTCCGCGTCCGCCAGCCGCGCGATCTCTTGCCCCAGCCGCACGGAATAATTCGTGCCGCGATCCTCCGGGTAAATCTGCGTCGTGTTCGCCAGATACAAGTTGCGGATCGGCGTGCGGTATTCGGGAATCTGCGCGGAGTAATTCAGCGGCACAATCGGTTGCGCGGCGGCTTCTTTGAAATGCCACATCTCTTCCACCCAGTCCGCCGAAAATTGCGGATTGATCTTTTGTAGGTGCGGCAGGTACGCGGCGAACAATTCGGCGCGCGACATTTGAAAGTACGGGCTGGCGGGATCGAGATAGTTCGACACGTACACAATGCGCTTGCCGTTGTACAGTTCGCGCGGCAAAAAATTCGTCTGCTCGATGGTGGCGACGAATGGGATCGAGCGGTCGGCGATGTTGAGCCAGTACATCGGCGAGAGCGATTGCTTTAATTTCAAAATGACGAGCACCGCCGCCATATATTTTGCCGCCGTCATTTTGGCGACATACGCCGCCGGCAAGGCGTCAACGATTTTCAGCGCGGCGAACGACGGCGCGGTGCAAATCACTTGATCGAATCGCGCATACGACAATTCGCCAGCGAGTTCACGTTGCGCCATTTGCGCCGCGGCATTGTCGGCAAACTCCAAACCGACCGCTGTGCCGTTTTCGACGACGACGCGCTTGACCGGCGCATCGAGAAAAATTTTGCCGCCCTGTTTGCGGATCGCGTCCGCGAGCGCGTCAATCAACACCTGGAACGAGCCGCGCGGATAACCCAGTTCCTCTTTCGCCACGCCGCGCCGCGAACCGATGCGGAGCACGATCTTGTACCAGTGCCATTCCATCGGAATGTTTTCCGCTTCCGCGCCAAACTTGCCGCGAAACATCGGACTCCACACCTTGTCCCACGCATTGCGCCCGCCGTATTGGCGCCACCAATCCGCCGCGGTGATCTTTTCGTACTTGGCCAAATTTTTCTTGCTCGCTTGCAAGTACGTGAGATACGCGACGACCAGACCCAGCCGCACACGATCCACAAACGGCAACGTGCCCAGCCGCAACAGATCGGTCGGCGTCACCATATTCCAAATTTTGCCTTGCTCGAACCAGCCGGTCTTGGACGCAATCCATTGCACGCGGTCGCCCAGTCCCAACTCTTCCATTTGCGCGACGATGTGCGTGTCGCTCGTAAACCAGTGGTGATAGCCGCGCTCAAGCCGCGTGCCTTCGAGCGGGAACGTGCCGGCGAGTCCGCCCAGTTCCGGCATCCGCTCGAACAAACACGTTTGGTAACCCAGTTTGCCGAGTTCGTACGCGGCGGTTAGCCCAGCAAAGCCCCCGCCGATGATTGCAATGCGTTTGTTCGTCATCTTCTTCATGTTCCAGCAAGTTTCAGGTTACAAGTTTCAGGTTCAACGTTCGCCGTTTAATTTGAAACGTGCAACCTGAAACTCTGAACTCTCTAACTCAACTGTGAATCACCTGGCCCAGCGCATCGAGCGCGGCTTCGGCGATCACTTCGGTCAGCGTTGGGTGCGCGTGCACGGCGTGCGCGATTTCGAGCGGCGTCAGTTCCGCCGATTTCGCCAGACTCAACTCGCCGGTGAGATCGGTCACTTCGGGCCCGACGAGATGCGCGCCGAGAATTTCGCCGTACTGTTTGTCCACGATCAGTTTGACGAACCCTTCGTACTCGTTAATGCCCAGCGCCTTGCCGTTCGCGCGGAACAGAAATTTGCCGACGCGATAATCGCGCCCTTGTTCTTTCACCTGCGCTTCGGTCAAGCCGAGCGACGCAACCTGCGGCGTAAAGTACGTGCAACGCGGCACGTTGTTCACGTTGAGCGGATGCGGTTCTTTGCCGGCGATCACTTCGGCGGCGATGACGCCTTGATGCGACGCGACATGCGCGAGCGGTAGTTTCATCGTCACGTCACCCAGCGCGTAAACGCCCGGCACATTCGTCTGCATTTTGTCGTTCACGCTGATCGCGCTCCGATTCATTTCGACGCCGAGCGCTTCGAGACCCAGGTTCTCGGTGTTCGGGCGCACCGAAATGGCGACGAGCACTTTTTGTGCGTCCAGCGTTTCCGTCTTGCCCGCGCTCGAAACGTGCAAGCGCACCCGGTCGCCCGCCTTGTCCGCGCTTTCGACTTTGGTGTTGACGCGGAAATTGATGCCCAGTTTTTTAGCCGCCTTTTCGACTTCCGCGCTCACCTCCGCGTCTTCGCGCGGCAGGAGGTGCGGCAACATTTCGACGACGGTCACCTCCGCGCCGTACGCGCGGTAGATGTAGGCAAACTCCATCCCGATGGGACCCGCGCCGACGACCACAATCGGCGAGGGCAGTTCGCGCAACGCCAACGCTTCGCGCGAGGTGATCACGTCTGTGCCGTCAATCGGCAGACCCGGAATCGAAATCGCGCGCGCGCCGGTGGCGATGATGATATTCTGCGCGGACAGCGTTTGCCCGGTCGCCTTGACCTCAACGCGGTCGCGCGCGGTCAGCGCCGCTTCGCCTTTGATCACTTCGATCTTGTTTTTCTTCATCAAGAACTCGACGCCCTTGACGAGCCGGTTCGACACGACGCGACTGCGATCAATCGCCTTGCCGAAATCGGCGGAGAATTTTTCGATTTGGATACCGTAATCGTTGGCGTGCCGGATCGTTTCGACGACGCTCGCATTTTTGAGCAACGCCTTGGTGGGAATGCATCCCCAGTTGAGGCACGTGCCGCCCAAGTTGTCGCGCTCGACAACGGCGACGCGTTGCCCCAATTGCGCGGCGCGAATCGCGGCAACGTACCCGCCGGGTCCGCCGCCGATGACGATGAGATCGAATTGCGAGTCTGCCATATTTTCCTCTCGATAGAAACTGTAGGGGCAGGGTCATCCCGCCCAGCGCGTGCCAGTTTAGCACCACGCGCGCGAATGGTCAAGTAAAACGCGCGCTCGTTTTGTTTGATGCGCGTTGGGCTTTGCGGCAAGCGAGTCCAACTTTCCGAACTCGGCGTCGCAGACTAGAAACGCTCGTGCCGAGGACACGACCCTTTCGCGAATCGGTTTCTGGCTTGACCAATGTGTTTCCATGTCTTAACCAAATCTAAACAACCTTGTGCTATAATTATCCCAACTCATTCGCGGGAAATTTTCATGCCCAAAACCATTCTCGTCGTGGACGACAAAGCCAGCGTGCGCACGCTCGTGCGCGATTACTTGACCGCCGAAAATTTTCGCGTCGTGACTGCCAACAACGGCCGCGAT
>CAIKBD010000100.1 GCA_903825565.1 uncultured Anaerolineales bacterium
AGACCCTCGCCCACAATCGTCGAAAAGTATGTCAAGGGCGAGTGGGGCAGGAAGGTGGGCAAGGGTTTCTACGACTACAAGTCATAGCGGGATGAGGTAGGCGGGCAATGAAGTATCAATCTATTTTGTACGAAAAGAACGAAGGGTTTGTCACCCTCACCATCAACCGACCGGAAGTGCGAAACGCACTGACTCAGGCGCTGATGGAAGAACTGGGGGAGGCGATAGAGCAAGCCGAGAAGGACGACGAGGTGCGTGTGCTCATCGTCACCGGGGCGGGAGATAAATCGTTCGTTTCGGGCGCGGACATCGGCGAGGTCGGCGCGCGCAACACCCTGACCGAGCTGGGTTCCAACAGTCGCATCCGGCGCGGGGTGTACGCGCGCTTGGAGCATTCGTTCAAGCCGAGCATTGCCGCGGTGAATGGTTATGCGTTTGGCGGTGGCTGTGAACTTGCGCTTGCCTGCACGCTTCGGATCGCGGCAGATTCGGCGCGCTTCGGTCAGCCCGAAATCAACCTGGGAATTATGCCGGGGCTTGGCGGCACGCAGCGGCTGGCGCGTTTGGTGGGCAAAGGGCGAGCGATGGAACTGATTCTCACCGGCGATCCGATTGACGCGCAAGAGGCGCTGCGTATCGGGCTGGTCAACAAAGTGGTGCCCGCCGCGCAATTGATGGCGGAGGCGAAAGCATTGGCGAAGAAGTTGGCGTCCAAGTCGCCGCTGGCTTTGCGGGCGGCGAAGGATGCGGTGGACTATGGCGCGGATATGAGTCTTGCCGCCGCGCTCGAGTTCGAGAATCGTTTGTTTGCGATGCTCTCGGGGAGTGCGGACAAAGCGGAAGGCGTTGCGGCGTTTCTGGAAAAGCGCAAACCTGAGTGGCAAGGGCGCTAGCCGGGTAGCCGCCGCGAACGAGCGATAACAACGAAAATGCCGACGCGAGCAATTCGCGTCGGCATTTTCATCACTGCCCAGCGCGCACTCAAACGCCGGCGTTTTGGGGCGACATCGCGCAACGCTTAACCCAAAAAGCCACAAGCGCGCCACAGCACCCGCATCAGCGCATGACCAAAATCGGGTTTCAGAAATTGGTTCGGACACGAACCTGGGATCACGGCGATATTGTGCTCGCGGCACAGCTGCACGGCGGGTTGCGAGACACTCGTCATGTTCGCTGCCAAGCCGGGCTTGGTGCCCATCATGCAATGCATCCACACGCGTGGGATGCCCAGTTCTACGCATTGCCGCACGATGGTTTCGGTCACTTGCGGATTTGCCAAAATGAACACGCCGTCCGGTTTTTCCGGCAGGGCTTTCAAATCGGGGTAGCAAGGGTCGCTTTCGTACTGCGTGAGGCGCGGGTTGATCGCATACACTTGGTACCCTTCGCTTTTGAACTTGCGATACGCCAAGTTACAGCCGGTTTCACGCTGGTCCGAAACGCCGACCACGGCAATTTTCTTTTGTGCGAGAAAATCTTTAACGAGCGAATCAATGTTTGACACAGAATCCTCCCTGACCGCCGCTGGATCTAGAGACCAGCCGCGTGACATAACGCTCCAGACTTTTTCATTGTATAACGCGGTTGTAGCTGTGTCAAAAAATTTGCAAAGCGTATCGTTTTGACAATTTTTTCAAGACCGTATATAATCCTGCCCGCTTTCGTGCCGGCGTAGCTCAGTCGGTAGAGCAACTCACTTGTAATGAGTAGGTCGTCGGTTCAAATCCGACCGCCGGCTTGAGCGAACAATCGAATCATTTGGGGAGGCGGCGAAGGTGGTGAGTCGCGTCGGTCTGTAAAATCGATGCCGTACGGCTATGTGGGTCCGAATCCCACCCTCCCCACAGGGAATTTCAGATTTACGATTTCAGATTGCAGATTTCAAAATCTGAAATCATAAATCTGAAATCTGAAATTTTCTTCGCCTTCGTAGCTCAGTTGGTAGAGCACGTTCTTGGTAAGAACGGGGTCATGAGTTCAAGTCTCATCGAAGGCTCCACTATCTAGGAGGAATACTATGGCGAAGCAAAAATTTGAGCGAACGAAACCGCATGTCAACGTGGGCACGATTGGACACGTCGATCACGGCAAAACGACGCTGACCGCGGCGATCACCAAAGTGATGTCGTTGCGCGGGATGGCG
>CAIKBD010000101.1 GCA_903825565.1 uncultured Anaerolineales bacterium
CAGGTGTTTGCGCGCGGCAACCCCGACACGCATTACATGAAACGCCGCGCCACCACCGCGATCATCAGTCTCGAATGTTTGAACCCGTGCGACGAAAACTCGTTTTGCAAAAGCATGAACACGCTAACCGCCACCGAAGGTTTCGATCTGCACCTGATCGAACTCGGCGATTTTTACGCGGTAGATGTCGGCACAACGGCGGGCGAAGCGATGCTGGCGAATCACGCGCGCGCGCACGACGCGTCGCGCGTCGAGATTGCCTTGCTCGACAAAACCATGTCCACCAAGTGGGCGAAATTTCCGGTGCGCCTGCGTCTCGACGGCAAGGATTTGCCCGCGCTGATGGGCGTCAGTTACAAAAGCCCGATCTGGGATGAAGTCGGACAACGCTGTTTCGGGTGCGGCTCGTGCAACATCGTGTGTCCCACCTGTTACTGCTTCGACGTGCGCGACGAGATTTCGCTCGACGGCGCAACCGGCGAACGTTACCGCGTGTGGGACTCGTGCCAGTTGGACGAATTTGCGCGCGTCGGCACCGGCGAAAATTTCCGCAAGACGCACGCGCAACGTTTGCGGCATCGCTTTATGCGGAAGGGCAAATACATTGCCGAGGCGCATCCCGGACAACAGGGCTGCGTGGGGTGCGGACGGTGCGCGCGCGCGTGCCTCGTGGACATTACGCCGATTGGCGTGTGGAACGCGCTCCATAAAGCGCACGCGGTTTAGGAGGCAAAGATGTCACCCATCCCGACAATGGAATCTATTTACGTCCCGACGCAAGCGTGGATCGCCAAAATCCAAACGCTGTCCGCGATGGAAAAGGTGTTTACGATTGAATTGCCGCGCGGTCAATCGCTGGGGCACAAGCCGGGTCAATTCGTCGAGGTCAGTTTGTTCGGCATTGGCGAAGCGCCGATCTCGATCTCGTCCTCGCCGAGCCGGAGCAATGGCAAATTTGAATTGTGCGTTCGCCAAGTCGGCGACGTGACCAAAGCAATGCACAATCTCGCCGAGGGCGCGCAGATCGGCGTGCGTGGCCCATTCGGCAGCGGTTTCCCGGTCGAGCAATTCGAGGGCAAGGATATTTTGTTCGCGCCGGGCGGCTTGGGGCTTGCGCCCGCGCGCAGTGTGATCAACCAGATTTTGGATAACCGCAAAAAATACGGGCGCGTGATTATTTTGTACGGAGCGACGACGCCTGCCGGTTTGCTCTTCAAAGACGAACTGCAAGACTGGGGCAAGCGCAGCGACATCGAGTTTCACGTCACGGTGGATCGCGCCGACAAGGACTGGATTGGGCACGTCGGCGTGATCACGACGCTGTTCCCCAAGATCACGGTGAACGCGCGCAAGACGGTGGCGATCACGATTGGACCCCCCGTGATGTATCGCTTTGTATTGATGGAGTTGCTGGGCAAGGGCATCCCCGAAGATCAAATCTGGGTCTCGCTCGAACGCCGGATGAAGTGCGGCGTCGGCAAGTGCGGGCATTGCCAGATCGATCATTACTATTGTTGCCAGGATGGACCCTCGTTCAACTACGCGCAGATCAAGGGCGTGATGGAGGCGATATAATGAAACCCAAAGTCGCATTCTTTGATTTCACGAGTTGCGAAGGTTGCCAACTCACCGTCGTGGATTCGCTCCAAACGCATCTCGATCTGTTGAACGCCGTCGAGATCGTCCAGTTCCGCGAAGCGATCAGCGAGCGCGGCGAGGATTACGCGGTCGCGTTCGTCGAGGGATCGATCACGCGCGCGGCGGACGAAGAACGCTTGAAACAGATTCGTGCGCAAGCGGCAGTGCTCGTCGCGCTGGGCGCGTGCGCGCACATTGGCGGCGTCAACGCGATCAAGAATCTCGCGCCGATGGACGACGTGCGCAAATATGTGTACAGCGACAAGGCGGAATGGTACGCGACGTACGCCGCGCGCCCGTTGAGCGCCGTCGTCAAGGTGGACGCGTTCATTCCCGGTTGCCCGATTGATCGCGAGGAATTTATCCGCGTCGTCAAAGCGGTCTTGCTCGGCAAAAAGCCGCCGATCCCGGATTATCCGATGTGCGTCGAGTGCAAACTCAAAGAGAACGTGTGCCTGTTCCACAAAGGCGGTTTTTGCCTGGGACCGGTCACGCGCGCGGGGTGCGGCGCGATCTGCCCGACGTATGGCGACGGATGCGAAGGTTGTCGCGGCGTTATTCCGAACCCGAATCTCAATTCGATGAAAGGCGTGCTCGACGAACACGGCTTGACCGCAGATCAAATCCTCGCGCGGATGACCATGTTCTGCGCGTATGATCCGGGACAATTGGGAAAATAGTCTGGTGGTCAAATAGTTTGTTCGTGCATTGACCAGACCGGCTATCCGACTAATCTATGAGGTAACGATGAATATAAACGTACATCACGTCACGCGCGTCGAAGGGCACGGGAACATTGTCGTGAACGCCAAGAACGGTGTGCTCGAAGAATGTCGGCTCGATATCGTCGAGACGCCGCGCTTTTTCGAAGCGATGCTGCGCGGGCGACCTTACACCGAGGCGAGTCACATCACCTCGCGCATCTGCGGCATTTGCGCGGTGGGGCACGCCACAGCATCGCTACGCGCCTCCGAAACCGCGCTCGGCATCGAACTTTCCGAGCAAGCGTGGCTGTTGCGGAAACTGATCTTTTTCGGCGAGATGTTGGACAGCCACGTGTTGCACACGTACATGCTCGTCGCGCCGGATTTCTTCGGCGCGGGGAGCGTACTTCCGCTCGCCGCAACCGCACCCGAAGTCGTTCTGCGCGCGCTCCGCGTCAAGAAACTCGCCGGCGATCTGTGCGCGCTGATCGGCGGGCGGCACACGCACCCGATTGCGATGACGGTCGGCGGGTTTACGCATTTGCCAAGTGTGGACGAACTCAAAGCGATCCGCGCGCGTTTGGTTGACGCGCGCAAAGATATGGACGACACCGTCGCGCTGTTCAAAACACTGCCCTGGCCCCAGTTCACGCGCGAGACGGAATACGTCGCGCTGAGCAAGCCGGACGAGTACGCGTTTATTGACGGCACGATCACGACGACGGACGGCGGCGCGTATGCGTTGAAAGATTATCGCCAGGTGACGAATGAAAAATGCGTCGAACATTCCTCGGCGAAACACACCGCGCACAAACGCGACGCGTACATGGTCGGCGCGCTCGCGCGTTTTAACGTGAACGCCAAGCAACTGCATCCGCGCGCGCAAGAGGCGGCGGAGGCGTTGGGGCTGAAACCGATCTGCACGAATCCGTACTTGAACAGCGCGGCGCAAGTCGTCGAAATGGTGCACAGCGTTGAGGGGGCAATCACGATTTGCGATACTTTGATCGCGCGCGGGATCGCCAAAGAGCAATTGCCGAAATTCAACGGCAGGGGCGGCGCAGGTGTCGGCGCGTGCGAAGTGCCGCGCGGCATCCTGTTCCACAACTATGAGATCGGCGACGACGGCAAAATCACCGGCGCGAATTGCATCATCCCCACCGGACAAAACCTGGCGAACATCGAAGCGGACATGCGTGCGCTCGTCCCGCAAATTCTCGATCAGGGGCAGGACAAGGTGACGCTCGCGCTCGAAATGCTCGTGCGCGCTTACGATCCGTGCATTTCGTGCTCGGTGCATATGCTTGAGGTCAAGTTCGTCTAGTTGGGTAGTTGAGTAGTTGAGTAGTTGGGTAGTTAGGTAGTTGGGTAGTTGGGTAGTTAGGTAGTTGGGTAGTTCAGTAGTTGGGTAGTTGGGTAGTTAGGTAGTTGGGTAGTTAAACGTCCAACCATCCAACTGCCGAACTATCCAACCATCCAACTGCCGAACTACTCAACTATCCAACCATCCAACTACCCAACCATCCAACTGCCGAACTATCCAACCATCCAACCATCCAACTACCCAACTACTCAACTACTCAACTATCCAACTACCCAACTACTCAACTATCCAACTACCCAACTACTCAACTATCCAACCATCTATGAAACCGATTTTAATTTTGGGCTTGGGCAATTTACTGCAAGGCGATGATGGCATCGGTTGTCGCATCGCGCAAGCGTTGGAAGCGCGCGAACTGCCAAACACGGTTGAGGTGTTGGACGCCGGCACGCCGGGCATCGGCTTGCTGAATTTGCTCGAAGGGCGCATGCGCGCGATCCTCGTGGATGCGGCGGAAATGAATCTCGCGCCCGGCGCGTGGCGACGCTTTGAGGCGCAAGCCGTCACATTGACCGGTGCGAAAGAACGGTTCTCGCTCCATCGCACCGGGGTCGTCAACGCGCTCGCACTCGCGCGCGAACTGAACTTGGCGGTGCCGCCCATTGTGTTTTTTGGCGTGCAACCGGCGCGCGTCGAGTGGAGCGAGGAACTTTCGCCGCCCGTGCAAGCCGCATTGCCTCAAGTCATCGCGGCGGTGTTGCAAGAAGTTACAGCCCAGCCCACGTAATTCCAAAAGGGGAGGGACGAAAACGCAACGCGTCATCCTTCATCCTTCCGCCTTTACCTTGAGGAGTCAACCATGGCGAATGAAAAAATCTTGATTATTGATGATGACGACGATCTGGTGTTGGCGATGCGCCTGCCGCTTGAAGCGGCGGGCTACAAGGTGTCGCGCGCGGCAAATGGCGAAGAGGGTTTGCGAAAAGTCAAAGAGGTCAACCCGGATTTGATCATTCTCGATGTGATGATGGACACGACGACGGCGGGATTCCAAGTTTCGCTCGCGCTCCGCAGTCCCGACGCCGATTCCGAATTTCAAGCGTTCAGCAAAATTCCCATCTTGATGCTGACCGCGATCCACACGACCACCCCGCTACGCTTTGGACCCGACGCCGAATACTTGCCCGTAGATGCGTTCCTCGAAAAACCCATCGAGCCGGCAAAATTGCTCGAACAAGTGCGCGCGCATTTGCGAACGCGCTAAACCTTGCGCACGGATTGCCCGAAACCCGTTTTCCCATCTGCAGCGGAAAACGGGTTTCGCCGCTAGATTGAAACCAAGATGCGGAATCAGAGCGTTTCCCTGACGGCGCTCGTCGAAGCGGAACTGATGGCGAGCGGCGCGTGGCTGATCACGATTCGCTGGCTCGCCGGGCTGGGCGTCGTGCTCGGCACATTCGTCACCCACACGATCCTCAATGTGCGGTTGCCGGTCGTCCCGCTCTATATCATCGGCGTTGCGATCCTGATCTACAATGCGTGCTTCCGCGCCATTCTCGCGCGGCTCGCGCGCGCGGCGACGCCGGCGCCCCAAGCGTTTGCTTACTTGGCGAACGCGCAAATTGGTTTGGACTGGAGCGCGATGATTGCGCTCATCCATTTTTCCGGTGGCTTGGAAAGTCCGGCGGTGCTCTACTTTTTCTTCCACATCATCATTGCCGCGATCTTGCTTTCGCCGCGCGCGACGTATTTTTGGGCGGCGATGGCGACGCTCCTGCTCACAATTATCAGTTTGCTCGAATTTGCCGGCATTTTGCCCCACGAGCACGTGCGAGATTACATCGGCATCGAACTCTACACCAACCCCGTCTACGTTCTCGGCAGACTGGTCTTTTTTATCAGCACGATGTTCGTCGCCGCGTACCTCGCTTCCACGCTCAGCAGTCGGCTCCGCAAACGCGAAACCCAGGTTGTCACGCTCAGCCAAAATTTGCTCACCGCGTACACGCGGTTGCAAACCGTCTACGAATCTGCCGAGGCGGTCAACTCGACGCTCGAACTGGGCGAGGTGCTGGATCGTCTCGTGCGGCGCGCCGCGGACGCGCTCAAGGTGCGCGCGTGCTCGATCCGTTTGCTCGACGAAACCGGCGCGCGGCTTTCCGTCGCCGCGAGTTACGGCTTGAGTGACGCGTACACGCAAAAGGGCGATCTCTTGCTCGAACACAACCCGCTCGCGCGTCAAGTGATCGCCGGCAAAACGATTGTCATCGGCGATGTGACGAACGACGCGCGCTTGCAGTACCCGCACGAAGCAACAGCGGAAGGAATTCGCGCGATGCTTTCTGCGCCGCTCACCGGCAAAAAAGGCGCGCTCGGTTTGATTCGCGCGTATAGCGTGGACGCGCAACACTTTACGCCGGACGATGCGGCGTTTCTCGAAGCGATTGCGCGCGTCGGTAGCATCGCCATTGAAAACGCGTTGGCGTATCGCGCGCTCGGCAAACTCGATCAGATGAAGAGCAAGTTTGTGTTGACGGTGACGCACGAACTGCGCTCGCCGGTCAGCGTGGTGCGAAGTTTGATGCGGACAATTCTTGCCGGGTATGCCGGCGATCTCAACACGCAACAGCGTGAGATGTTGACCCGCGTCCAGTATCGCGCCGATTTTTTGCAGACGCTGATTGACGACTTGCTTGATCTCGCCGCGGGCAAAGCCGATCTCGCGCAAAGGGAAGACCGCGTGATCGTGCGGCTCGATGAAGCCATCGCGCGCATCGTCGAACGGTTCAAGATTCCGGCAGACGAGAAACAGATCGCGTTTGAGTGGCGGTGCGAACAATGCCCGGAGCGCACGCTTACGATCAGCGCGACGGGGGAGGGGATGGATCGCATCCTCAATAATTTGATCTCGAATGCGATCAAGTATACGCCGAACGGTGGACGCGTCACGGTCCATTTGCGCGCGGATAACGCGACGGCGATGATTGAGATCGCGGACAGCGGCATTGGCATTCCGCCGGACGCGCTCCCGCACTTGTTCGAGGAATTTTATCGTGCGCCAAACGCCAAAGCGCAAATCAAGGAGGGCACCGGCTTGGGGCTGGCGATCACCAAAGATTTGGTGACGCGGTACGGCGGGCACATTGCGGTGCAAAGCCAACCCGGGCAAGGCACGATCTTTACGCTTACATTCCCGCTCGTCACCGAATTGCCAATGTGACTTTTCGCCGCTACCCAGAAACTTGTCACAGCGAGCAGAGCGAGACGCTTCGCGTCACTCCGTTCGACATGACAGTTTCTGATTTTGAACACGCTTCGCGCGCCCCGCGGCGGTATGCGCGAAGCGTCTCGAAATGACAAAGACACTCGGACTTTTGAGAAGCCGTGGGTGACCCTGTGGTTTGATTTGGATATCCGGTGAAACGTGCTATAATCTTTGGGAATGCACATATAAAATTTCTAGGTGTTTGCGGTTGAGCGAGGGATGCAGTGCTCCACAGACATACACGCAAGCAAGCTGGAAGGAACATAGCAACACCTGCAAGCCAACGGGCAAAAGAAGCACGTTGGCGGCAGGTGTTTTCTTTTTGTGCGGTGCCGATGAGGAAATGACTCGCATTAAAATTTTCTGCGAATCTGAGTATCGTTACTGGGATATGGGAGCGGAAAAGAATTCCGCACGTTTGAATGAGCTGATTCAAAAAGGAGCAACCGATGCGCCGTATTTTGTACGTCCTCACAATTTTTTCGCTTGTCTATTCCACGATTGCGCCAGTGACCGCCGCTGCCGGAACGATGCGACCGCCGACCGATGACCGCCGACCAACGGCGAACGAGTTGGCGTTTGATTGGCAGGATGTTGGAACGCAAAAATCGCGAACGGCGCGAAAGCCGCGAAACGCACGACCGTGATTTACGCCAACCGCGAATAGCCAAAGTATTCGAGAAAACCCAAACGCGTTCGCGGACGGAATTGGCGGTGCGGTGGGTGCGTTCGTGCGGCGCATCCTGATTCGGACAAGCCGAATCCCCATTCATTTGCTTGGACGCGGACGAGCGCGGACAAGCGCGGACAGAGAAACCGAAAACAGCAGGAATCATCACCGAGTTGCAGACCCAAAGCAAAACTGGGTCGCGCATCAGTGCGCCGGCAATCTGGCGTTTGCCCAGTGCGATGGTGACATCACCGAACAAAAAGTAATCTGACAGACGAGACCGGTCGAGGATATCTCAAGGACTGAGCAGTCTTAAGGAGATGCCAACATGCGGGCTAGAATTTTAATCGGCTCGATTTTGGGTTTGGTCGCCTTGTTCATGTTTGCCGTTCCTGCACAAGCGATTCCACCGCGCCAAGACCCTTATCCCAAGATTCGGCTCATTCCCGGTACAGTTGGTGTCAACGATGATGTTGCACTGGCGGTGCGCGCGGCGCTTGCCCAAGCGGGCACGCTCGTTCCAAGCGCGGATTATTTTTCCATCTCGGCACTGCGTTCCTCCGGCGATTGGATTTTTATTTCGCTGGTTGGTTTAAACGGAGTCGGGATTGATCTCAAATGGAATTTTCTCGATCACGTAAACTGGTTCGGGGTGGCGTTTTTGCATCGCGACTCTGCGGGACGTTGGGCAGGCGCAGTGGAAGGCACTCTGGAATTTTCGCAATTGCTTGTCAATGTGCCGGATGCGATCCTCGATGGGGCGGCGAAACAAACGCTTGATCCTGTGCATCGTCCGGCGCGCGCTCCGCTCGCCGGTTATTCTTTTCCCTGGTCTTCTGGGCGAGAGATGCAGTACGGCACGTTGGGCGTTCACGCGGCGGGCTTTTACTCCGGCTGGAAGGCGGTAGATTTTTTATCGGACGGGGATACGAGCGTCAATCATGCGCCCAACAGTTTGCGCGCTTCGGAATCCGGCTCGATCTCGTACGTCTGCAACGACGGCACGAGTGTCGCGATTCAGATCAATAATCTGTTGTACGTCCACTTGATCAACAACAGCAACCTCTACACTGGCAAAACGTTCAATCAAGGCGACGAGATCGGACAACTGAAAACCGGTTCGTTCAGCAACACCTGCGGCTATGCGAGTCAGCAATCGAATTGGTTTCACGTCCACTGGGGTTTTCCCGACACCGGCTCATTTCAAGCCGAGGATTGGACGCTGAGTTTATCGGATGGCTTGTGGCGACGCAATACCGAAACGCGCGGGGTGGGGAGTTGGTTTCAAGCGGGTTCCGGTTCCTCAACCAATTGCCCCTACTCTGCCGACCAAATCGCGCTGTACGAAAATTCCAACTATGGCGGCAGTTGCAAAACGTTCAGCATCGGCGATTATGCCAACCCCAGCGCAATGGGTTTTGCCAACGACAGCGCCTCCTCGATTCGCGTGGGCAGCAACGTCAAGGCGACCTTGTGCCGCGACGATAATTACGCCGGCGGCTGCGAAGATTTCACCGGCGATGATTCCGATTTGAACGGCAACAGCATCGGCGATAACCAGGTCTCGTCGCTGCGCGTGCAAGCGCGCAGCAGCGGCTCGTGCGAGCCGAACGCCGATCAGGTCGGGCTGTTCGTGGACACGAACTATGGCGGGCAGTGCGTCGTCAAGGGCATCGGCGATTACGCCAACCCCAGCGCGATTGGCTTGCCGAACGACGCCATCTCCTCCGTCAAGATCGGCAGTAACGTCATCGCCACGCTCTGCAAAAACGACAATTTCAATGATTGCATGAATTTTGACCGGACGGATGCAAACATCGGCGACGATCCGATTGGCGACAACCAGGTTTCGTCGGTCAAGGTCATCTCGCGTTCCAATCCGCCGAGCGCACCCACACTCTCCAGCCCCAGCAACGGCACGACGATCAACGAGGGCGACGCGATCACGCTCGCGTGGTCGGCGACCGGCGATCAGTACTATGGCGAAATCTGGGGCGGACCCGCGACGCTCACCTTTGGTTGGCAAACCGGCACGTCGAACAACATCGGCTCGCAGTGGGCGGGGTACACGTACTCGTGGCACGTCAAAGCGAAAAATGGTAGCGGCGAAAGCGGGTACAGCGATACGTGGACGTTCACGGTGAAACCGCGTGCGCCGTCCGGGTTGACCGCCAACGCGACCAGTTGCAGTCAAGTCAACCTGGCGTGGGCGGACAACTCCGGCAACGAAGAGGGCTATAAAATTTACCGCAACGGTGCATTCGTGAACCAGGTGGGCGCGGGCACGCAGAGTTATGCGGACACGAGCGCGAGCGCGAGCACGAGTTACGCGTACACGGTCAAGGCGTATCGCGGCGCAATCGAATCGGACGCGAGCAACACGGCGAACGTGACAACCATCGCATGCCCCGCGCCGAAACCGGATTTGCGCCCGCACACGCCAACGGGATATGCGTCGCCGGTCGTGCCGTCTTCCGTGCAGGGCACCACCGCCGTCGGCACCCTGTACGCCGGCGCGCGCACCCACTTTGATTGGCATTTCAGCAACAGCGGCAGTGGCACGGCGACAAACTCTTTCCGCGTCGAAGTGTGGGTGGATAGCCAACGCATCGTCAATTATCCGTACGCGAATTTTGGCGCGGGCGCAACGGGCGGCTTTGACGATTGGGCGGAAACAATTGCCACGCCCGGCACACACACCATCCGCATGGTCGTGGATCCGGACAATGCGATTGATGAAGCGGACGAAACGAACAACACCTGGCAACAGACGTTTACGTGGCAAACCATCGCCGGCTGGAAGGGCGAGTACTGGAAGAACACGACGCTGGACGGCAATCCCTGGCTCACGCGCGATGATGCCGCCATCAATTTCGATTGGGGGAGCGACGCGCCCGACCCGGCGCTCACCGCGGACAGCTTTTCGGCGCGGTGGACGCGCACGATCAATTTTACGGCGGGCACGTATCGCTTTACGATCTTTCACGACGATGGCGCGCGGCTGTTCGTGGACGGCGGCAAGGTGTTTGAGAATTGGTGCAGCGATTGTCGCCTGACCGAAACGGTGGATGTGACACTCGTTGCCGGCAATCACACAATCATTTTGGAAACGTGGGAGAATAGCGGCTGGGCGGGCGCAAAATTAGGGTGGGAGGAAATTATCCCAGCATCACCCACGAATCTTCGCGCCACCAGCCAAACCCAAACGAGCATTGCGCTCGCCTGGAACGATAATTCGTCTAACGAAGGTGGGTTCAAAATCTATCGCGCATTGGGAACGACCAGCACGTTTGTTTATCTAGCGTCGGTCACAGCCGACAAGACCGCATACACAGATTCGGGATTAGGTTGCAATCGGGTATTTTCCTACAAGGTTACGGCTTACAACAGCGAGGGCGAATCGGGCGCGGCTCTGGTATGGCGGCTTGCTACGCTTGAATGTATGGTAGCAAGCCCAAATTCTGCTTTCCTGCCATTTATAAAAAAATAGATTGGCATTTCGAAAAGACATACCGCGCGGCGGTATATTCAAACTCAGAAACTGGCATGTCGAACGGAGTGACGCGAAGCGTCTCGCTCCGCTCACTGTGACAAGTTTGAGTAGGCGCGTCCTTTGCGCCGACGCGAAGCGTCTCGATTTTATGCCAAAGCAGAGACTTGGCGCTCCGCTCAAAGTGACAACCCGCCGACTTGGCACGCACCCTACCTCCGCAAACACGGCTTTTCAAAAGTCGCTTGACATCACCCCTCACCCCGATAGCGCGTCCATAACGCGGCAGAATGCCGCACAGACGACGCGCTATCGCCTCTCCCCACAGGGGCGAGGGAATTTACCCCTTCGCCCTTTGAGGGAGAAGGTTGGGATGAGGGTCGCCTGACTTTTGAAAAGCCCTACCTCCGCACACCCGCGCGCTTGACGCGCCAGCGCAAGACACATATAATCCGCGCAGATATTCAATCGCTGAATATACTATCGCTGGGAACAAAAATCATGCGCCTCGAAAAAACCTCCGCCTTGGCTTTACTCGGTCTTTTGCGCGATGCGCCCCATCACGGCTATGAATTGCATCACCACTTGAGCGATCCCGCGGGGCTGGGGCAAGTATGGCGCTTGGGCATCAGCCAGCTGTACGCCGACTTGAAAACGCTGGAAGCAAGCGGCTTGATCAGCGCAACCCTCCAAACGCAAGCCGCGCGCCCGGCGAAAAAAGTGTTCGCACTCACCGATGCTGGGCGCGCGATGTTTGCAAAATGGATGGTGACTCCATCGCGCGGCTTGCGTGAAATGCGGATCGAGTTTATCGTGCGCCTGTACTTTGCGCGGAGCGATGGCGCGCCTGCCGTCGCCGCACTTGTCGCGCGCCAAGATCAATCGTTGAGCGCCGAACTAGCGCGGTTGCTGCGTGCGCCCGATGCGCCAGGCGAATTCGATCGCCTCGTCCGCACATTTCGGATCAACCAAATTCGCGCCGCGCGCAAATGGCTCCAGTCCATCCCCACCGCCAACCCGCGCCCGCGCACAACCGCCAAAGCCCGCCGCGCCCAAACCCGATAATTGCCCGCCACTTTTGCCGCAACCATGTTGCGATGGAAATCGGATTTACTCCATGCTTCTCAAAAATTTCTCATTCCGCCGCATCGCATTTTTGACGACCGTCACACTCCTGGTCACATTCCTAACCTTGCCGCTCATCGCCATCGTGTGGCGCGCGTTGCCACTCCAAGCCGAGGGCTGGCTCAGCGACCGCACCTTTGACGCGCTCCGCCTCAGTTTGAGCACGGCGACGATTGCCGCCGCGCTGGCAATCGTCCTGGGCACGCCAGTGGCGTATGCGTTGGCGCGCGAAGATTTTTTCGGCAAGCCGCTGGTAGATGCGCTGATTGATGTGCCGATGGTTCTGCCGCCGGCTGTCGCCGGGCTGGCGCTGTTGATGACATTTGGGCGCCGCGGGTTGCTGGGTCCCGCGTTGGCAAACCTGGGCATCGAATTGCCGTTCACCACCGGCGCAGTCGTGTTGGCGCAAACATTTGTCGCCGCGCCATTTTACGTACGCGCCGCCAAAGCCGGGTTCGCCGGCGTGGATCGCGGCTTGGAGCAAACCTCCGCCCTACTCGGCGTGTCCGACGCGCGAACGTTTTGGCGCATCACCTTGCCTCTAGCGGCGCCCTCGCTCTTCGGCGGCGCGCTGATGACCTGGGCGCGCGCGCTCGGCGAATTCGGCGCGACAATCATGTTCGCCGGCAACTTTCAGGGTCGCACCCAAACGATGCCGCTGGCAATTTACCTCGGGCTGGAAACGAACCTCGACAGCGCGCTTGCGTTGTCGGTGATCCTGATCGGCGTATCGTTCGGCACCTTGGCGCTAGTCCGCTGGGTCGCGCCCAAGGGCTTGGGGCTGGGCTGATGTTGGAGCTCGCCATTCGCAAACGCATCGGCGAATTTACGCTCGCCCTCGCCTTGACCACGCCGAAAAATCAGATTGTCGCGCTGTTCGGTCCGAGCGGCGCAGGCAAATCCATAACGCTTGCCGCCATCGCCGGATTTGTGACGCCGGATGCCGGGCGAATCGTCGCCGGCGATCACATCCTGTTCGATTCAACCCAGCGCATCAACCTTGCGCCGCAACACCGCCGCATCGGACTCGTCAAGCAAAACCTCGCGCTCTTTCCCCATCTAACCGTCGCGCAAAATATCGCCTATGGATTGTGGCGCGCGCCGGCGACTGCCCAGCGCGCACGCGTGGAGCACTTGGCGCGCTTGATGCGGCTGGAGGGCTTGGTAACGCGTTACCCCGCGCAACTTTCCGGCGGGCAACAGCAACGCGTCGCGCTGGCGCGCGCGCTCGCGCCGCAACCTGGTTTGCTTTTGCTGGACGAGCCGTTCAGCGCACTCGACGCACCCACGCGCGCGCAGCTGCGCGGCGAACTCCTGGGCTTGCAACGCGAACTCCAAATCCCGATGGTGTTTGTCACGCACGATTTAGGCGAGGCGTATTTTCTCGCCGATCAACTCGCCGTGATTGACGCCGGCAAAATTTTGCAGGCGGACGCGCCCGGCAAAGTGTTGAGCCAACCGGACTGTTTGCCGGTGGCGCGCGCGCTGGGCGTGAAAAATATCTTGCCCGGCGAAATCGTCGCGCGCACGGATGCCGGTTGTCGCGTCCGAATCGGCGCGGCGGTGATCGGCGCGCCCACGTGCGCCTTTGCGCCGGGCACGCGCGTCTACGCCTGCATCCGCGCCGAACGCGTGATGCTGTTGCGCGCGGATCGCGCCGGGCAATCGTCGGACGAGAACGCGCTGGACGGCGAAATCGTCCGCCAAGTCAACGATGGCATGACCGCGACGCTGGATTTCCGCGCGACGACACAGCGACTCGCGCCGACCCAGGATTACGATTTACAGATCGAATTACCCGTGTACATCTACGAACGCCTGAACCTCGCGCGGCAACGCGCGTGGACGGTATCCTTACGCCGAAATGCGATTCACTTGATTCGGAGAGATGATGAAACAACCGATAGATTGGCTTGACCTCTGGCGCGAGTTGGTCGAGACGCGCACCTGGCACGGTCACGACGAAAAATCCAAAACGGATCACTGGCGCGCGCGCGCACAAGAATTTGACGCGAACGTGAAACAACGGTGGGCGCGCGCCGATTCCAGTCGAACCTGGGTCTTGGATTTGCTCGCCGCTCACCCCGGCGCGACGGTGTTGGACATTGGCGCGGGCACCGGCAAGTGGGCAATCTTGCTCGCGCGCCACGCGCGCCAAGTCACCGCGCTCGAACCGTCGCCGGCGATGCGCGAATTTTTGCGCGCGAACCTGGCGGCGGAACAAGTCGCTAACGTCGCCATTGTTCCCGGCGCATGGCCCCACGTCGAGGTCGCGCCGCACGATTTCGCCTTGTGTTCGCACGCGATGTACGGCTCGCCCGATTTCGCCACATTCATCCAACGGATGCAAGCCGTTACCCGGCACACGTGCATTTTGCTGATGCGTGCGCCCACACCCGACGGCATTATGGCGGAAGCGTCACGGCACATCTACGGCCATCCCTACGACAGCGCGAATTTTCAGGTGGGCGTGAACGCGTTGTGGCAAATGGGAATTTTTCCGCACGTGCACATGGAAGACACCGGCTTGTGGCGTCCCTGGGTCAGCGCAAGTCTCGCCGACGCGTTGGCGGACCTCAAGCGCAAACTGGGCGTCAGCGACACCGCCGCGTACGACGATTTCCTGCGCGCGCTTTTGCATCGGCGCTTGACGTTTACGGACGGACAATATGTGTGGCCCCCCGGCGTGCGAACCGCCTTGTTATTTTGGCGCGTGCCAGCGACCGACCACGCCTCGGCTACCGCAACCTTGCACGCAGATCGTTTGTGAGTATAATTGTCGCCAACATTGCATCTCGGTTCAGCGGAGGTTCTGTTTGGCGCGCGAATTGGCAATTCGGATCGTCGGCGGGCTGGTCTATGCCCCGATCAGTTTCCTGATGTTTTACTGGGGCGGTATCCCCTTACTCCTCGAAGCGGCGGTTGCCGCGATTATCGGCGTGAGCGAATTGTTCCGCATGATGAGCCGTGCCGGGTATCGCCCGTTTTACGCAGTCGGGATCGCGACGGGCGTCTTGCTCGTCTGCGACGCGCACGCACAATGGCACGCCGCAACCTGGGTTCTCGCCGGGAGCGTGATGTTTGCGCTCGCCCGGATGATCGCGACCGAGTGGCAAGCGCACGAACGCACCGGCGAGGCGCGCCGCCAATTACTGAACGACTGGCTGATCACGCTGTTCGGCGCGAGCTATGTGGGAGGATTGATCAGTTTCGGAATTTTGATCCGCGCTTTGCCGAACGGCTGGGCGTTGTCGCTGTTTGCGATTCTAGGCACAGCGGCAAGCGACATCTTTGCCTATTTGATCGGACGTATGTGGGGGCGACATAAACTTGTGCCCGCGATCAGTCCAAAGAAAACTATCGAGGGCGCAATCGGCGGGCTGGTGTTTAGCACCCTGACCGGCTGGCTCGTGGGACAGTGGTTTGCGCTCCCGCTCGCGCCGGCAGCCATTTTGGGATTGCTGATCGGCGGCGTGTCCATCGCGGGCGATCTCGGCGAGTCGGTGCTCAAGCGTTGCGCGGGGGTCAAAGATGCAGGCGCGTGGATTCCCGGTCAGGGTGGCTTGCTGGACGTGATTGACGGTTTTCTGTTCGCGCTACCGGTCGTGTACGTCTTCGGCGTGTTCGTTTTTTGAGAAACCCGGTGAGCGCTGAAACTGGCACCGCAACGCACATGTTTCTTTAAGGATCGAGTTTTGACTACTTATCTTTATCGTGGGATCAGCGCGGCGATTCTCGTGGTCGCCGTGTTATACGTCTTGGACGCCGGCGGGCTGGTGCTGTTCCTCACCTGCTTGGTCACCACTTGGCTGGGCGTGTATGAATTTGTGAACATCGTCCGGCAAGGCAACCACCGCCCCTCGTTGCTCGTCAGTCTGTTGCTCGCCACGGGCTTGGTCTGCGCGCCCTATTTCGACACCCGCCTTGCGCCGCTCGCGTTGACGCTCGCGCTCGGCACGACGATTTTTTGGTTGCGCCTGAATGAGCGCGCCTTGTCCGAACTAGTTTCCGATTGGGCATTGACATTCCTGGCAAGCATTTACATCGGCGGAATTTTGCAATACGGCATTGCGTTACGCGCGCTCCCCAACGGGTGGACGTTGGGCTTGCTGACCCTGGTAGGAACATGGATTTGCGATACCGGCGCGTACCTCGTTGGAACCCGCTGGGGGCGACGCAAATTCGCGCCGTTGCTCAGCCCGCACAAAACCTGGGAGGGCACTGTCGGCGGATTCGTTTCGAGTTTTTTGGTCGTGCTAGGCATGGGCATGTGGCTAGGCGTGGCATGGTGGCACGCGGCGAGTCTGGGTGTGCTCATTCCCATTGCCGCAGTGCTAGGCGATTTAACCGAGTCCTTGCTCAAACGAAGCAACGGCGTTAAGGATTCGGGCAATCTGATTCCGGGTCACGGTGGCTTGTTGGATCGCATTGACAGTTTGCTCTTTGTCGTGTTGACAGTGTACGTTTATGCGGTGTGGTTTATCCGGTAGCGACTCTACCGCAAATGGGAATATGTTTTTTTTCGCGCGGTTGACTTTTCGCGCAAAAAGGCATATACTTGAATCACAGTACGGTGTGGAAAGGATATTCCGACTATGAGTGGCGTAGCCGCCCGCTGTGAACGGGCTTGGGATTGGATAATTTTGACGGAGCACTAGACGCGTCCCGCGTCTGGTGCTTTTGTTTTCCCCGCATCCGTACGGCACGGCATAGCCACTCCCAATTCTGAGTTAGGAGGATGGAATGGACTCCAGCATGATCGGCAAGATCGAGAAGGCGAAGCGGTACGCCGCTGAAGCGCAACGTCGCGTCGTCTTCAAACAGTTCTGCGTTGCGCTCGAAGGCGACAACAATACCTACAATGTCACCTTCGACGGTGGACGTTGGCTGTGTGGTTGCCGCTATTTCGCCACCCATGGCTTGTGCAGCCACACCATGGCCATGGAACGCGTGCTGGGCGTAATGCTGCCGCCGTCTCCCGAAGCGCTGGAGCCGGCGACGCCAACCAATTGAATACGACTTGAACGACCCAGAGCGAGGCACGCACGCCTCGCTCTTTTATTTTTAGACGATGTGTGCTATCATACGCGCACTCTCAACGAGGCAAGCTACTTTTCATGCTGACACAAAAACGCTTTTGGATCGGACTCCTCGTCAGCGTCATTTTGCTGGCATACGTTTTTTCGCAGACAGAACCCGCGCGGCTGTGGGACTCGCTCAGCCGCGCACAGTACGG
>CAIKBD010000102.1 GCA_903825565.1 uncultured Anaerolineales bacterium
AATGGTTACGATAGCGTATCGGAAACGACACGCAAGCGGATCATGCAGGTGGCGCGCAAATATAACTATTATCCCAGCCGTGCGGCGCGGAGTTTGCGGAGCAACAAAACGGAAAAAGTCGGACTTGTTTTGTATACGCACACACCGCTCTCTAATCGTTCGAGTGAATATTACTTTGAAGTCATTCGCGGCGCGGCGACGGCGGCGGAGAGCAAAGGGTATAACCTCGTCCTTTATCTAACGGTGGGCAATCAATTGGATCGCCTGATGAATGTTTGCCGTTCCCATGAGGTAGATAGTCTCATCCTCATGCTCGGCACCGGTAATATGGATGAACCGGTGAATTTGCTCGTCAAAGAAAAAATTCCATTTATCGTGTTGAACAAACATCCCAAACACTTGAATGTCGCCTATATCGTTTCCGATCATGAACAAGGCGCAAAAAATGCCGTCGAACACCTAATAAAACTGGGACATCAACAAATTGCCTATCTTGGTCGTGAGGATGACCCCGAAACCAGCGGTGACCGGTTGTCAGGGTACCGTAGAGCGCTTTTCGATCATGGTATCCCTATCAACGAATCTTTGATTGCATCTGCTTCTTCTCAACCACAAAGTGCGTATCGGGCGATGAAGCAACTGTTGGAGCAACCGATTCGCCCAACTGCCGTCTTTGCGTACAGCGATACCTGGGCGGTTGAAGCACTCCATGCCATTTCTGATAGTGGACTTGACGTTCCAAACGATATTTCCTTGATCGGGTTTGATGATTTGCGCACGGCTTCAGCCGCAATCCCTCCGTTGACGACGGTGCGCCAACACCTCACCGAATTGGGGCAGCAAGCTATCGAGGCGCTCTTGCAAGTTGAAGAAAACCCACGCGTGGCAATTCAACGTACGATTCCCGTTGAGTTGGTTGAGCGTCAGTCTACAGCTCCCCCCGCCTCTCGCTAAAGTCATCCAACGTATTTCCAAAAGCCATATTTTTTACTTATTAAAGAAAACGTTTTCCTAAATTTAACTAAATCGGAGGAGGTGACAAATCACCAAGCCATCTTGAAATTACGTTTATGGAAAAATTTCAAACCCGTCATTTGTCTCAAAGGAGGAGACGATGCTACGATTCACAAAAATTCTACTGCTCATTGGATTATTGGCGACCATCGCGGTTGCCTGCGCCAGCCCGGCAACGCCCCCGCCAACAGCGAAAGCAACGGACAAGCCGAGCGCTACCGTTGTACCTCAAACTCCCACCACTGCACCCGCAGTCAAGTCGAGCGATGTGAAATTAACGATGTGGTTCATGGGTGCAGATAGCCCGGAACAAAAGCAGTTCAACAAGGTCGCTACCGAAAAATTCAAAGAAGCCGCTGGCGTCACGGTTGTTGCCGAAACGCTCAGTTGGGGTGATGCAACCAAAAGAATCACGACAGCCATTGCCGCTGGCGAAGGACCTGATGTCACCATGCTTGGTAGCGGCGACGTTGCGGCTTATTATCAGAACTTGGTAGATCTCACCGACGAATATGGCAAAATTCTTCCGGCAAAATCAGCATTCGTCGAGGGTTCGGTTGAAGCCAACAGTTACGTCAATCGCGCCTATGCCGTACCCTATCAGGGACAATTCCGTTCCCAGGCATATCGCAAAGATCTCTGGTCCGAAGCCGGCTTGCCGAATGGACCAACGACCTGGGCAGAATTGCGTGATGGTGCACTCAAGATCAAAAAAGCCCATCCCGAACTCAACTCGACCTTGGGCATGCGCGGTCAAGGGGTCGAGCAATATGCTGCTTCGATGATGTGGCAAAACTGCGGCGATGTCATTTCGGAAGATGGCAAAAAAGCAACCTTTAACGATCCAAAAAATGTTGAAGCCATCAAATTCTTTGCCGACATGGTGGCAAAGGATGCGACGTTCGATCTGAAAAACTCCGAATGGGCGATTGCCGATGTGGGCGCGCGTTATTGGGCGGGTCAACTCAGTTGGACCTGGATGGCTAACACCTGGGTTCAGTATGGCAAGCCCGATCAGATCACTGCACTGCAACCCAAGACGGGTTACATTCCTGCACTCGTCGGCAACAAAGGATGCCAGTCCATGTTCGCCCCGATTGCTAATGGAATGGGTGTTTTCAAATGGACTAGACAACCCGCTGCGGCAAAAGCCTGGGTCGCTTTTCTCTTGCAATCCGATATGCAAGCAGAGTACTATAAGCTTTTGGGACAGCTCCCTGTAATTACGAGCGTCTACGATATGCCGGACGTCAAAGCAGGTGGAGCCGCGACCTGGTTGCCTTTTGCCAAGTCCAACAAACCCTACTCACTGCATCCCGCCATGTCGCAAGTAGCACTATTGATTGGACAAGTCATTCCTCCCATCTATGCGGCGGTCATTGACAAAAGCTATAACGACACGACTGTTCAAAAGATCCTGGATGATCTGAATGTTAAAGCGCAAAGCGCTTTGGACAAGAACCCACCACCAGCGGGCTATAGCAACCCGTGGCCCAAGCCAATCAAGTAAAGTATTCTCGCGCAATGTGTAAGGGTTTGCATCCGAGCCAGCCCTTACACAAGCGAGGGCACATCATGCTCGACTACAGATTTATGAGCAAAGGAGATAGCTGATATGGCAACGACGCTAACATCTAATCTGAATCACAAGCACAATTCACCCAAGGGATTATTTGGCATGATCCGGCATGGTTGGCATCATCATCGTCTTGCCTACGGCATGCTATTGCCAGCTGTCCTTGCAATGCTTCTCGTGCTTTTCATTCCAATGCTGTGGGGGGTGTTAGTCAGTTTTCGTACCTACGATAGGTCAACCCTCAGCTTGCCTATTTGGGATGCGCCATTCGTCGCGATGGAAAATTATGTGCGTTCACTGCAGAGCATGAATTCGGATTTCATGAACTCGATGCAAGTGACCATTTCGTTTGTTATCATCTCGCTGATTCTGAGCGTTGTGCTGGGACTAGGCGCGGCACTTGTGGGCAACAGCAAGTTTCGCGGGCAGACGGTTTTCCGGGGATTGATGCTCATCCCGTTTATTCTGCCCGGCGTAGTTTCGCTGACTACGTTTCGCTTTATGTTATTGAGCGATGGAATCATCAACAAAATCCTGTCGCTCCTCGGAATAATCCAAGAGCCGTTATTCTGGCTGGCAGGTGCTAATTCGTTTTGGGCAATTGTTATCGGGGCAGTTTGGACGCGTTTTCCACTTTTCTTTTTGACATTTCTCGCCGCACTCCAAACGATTCCCGGTGATTTATTTGAAGCAGCAGAGATGGATGGCGCAAGTCAATGGGAGAAATTTCGTTTCATCACTCTGCCTTACTTGCGTGGCATTGGTGTCATCCTCATCTTGATGACCGTGCTCTGGGCATACAACAATTACATGATCCCGTTCGTGATGCTGGGTGGTGGTTATTATCAGGTGCCACCTCCCGCCGCATTACTTTCCGTAGACATTTTGAAATTATCTTTTACCAATCTCGAATTTTCATACGGCGCCGCCCAGTCCATCATCATGACCATCTTGGCGCTTGTCTTTGTCGTCATCTATCTGGCTTGGACACGCCCGCAGGAAATCGAGGGGACAGCACAGACCGAATCGAGCGCAGACTCGTTTCGAAGATTGATCGTCTTGGGCAGTATCACCATCGTCGCACTGGCTGGGTTCGGCATGATTTTGGGCAACCACTTGCTCAAGCTAGGCGGAGTGCTATTGAGCGTCGCAGTTCTCTTGGTCGCAATTCGAATTGCTCTGGCGCTCAGAGAACGTGTCGCGATTTGTCTCCTGAAATATCTGGGGCTTGGCTTTTTCCTCTTGCTCGTCCTTTTCCCGGTTTATTGGCTCGTTACCTGTTCGCTCAAAGGCGAATCGGAAATTCGACAAGCGACCTGGTTCCCTGCCACACTTGAATGGGCGAACTATGTGAAAATCTGGGACCAAGCGCCGCTCGGTCAGTTTTTTCTAAACAGCATCCTGGTTTCGACCGCGGCGATGCTCCTCTCCGTTTTTTGCGCCACGCTTGCGGGGTACGCCTTTAGTCGTTTTCGTTTCCCAGGTCGCGATGTTTTTGGCTTGGGTGTCCTGGTCGTTCAAGCATTTCCGCATGTGTTGCTTTTGTTGCCCTACTTTTTGATCTTTTCGTTTGTCCAACGAACTCCACTTTTTCGAGATGTGCTTGGCATCAAGTTCATCGGACAAGACGTGTACTGGGGCAACATCTTGCTGTTGATACTTACGTATACGGCATTCGTTTTACCGTTTACGCTGTGGTTGATGCGTGGTTTTACCGACAGCATTCCACGCGATCTCGAAGAGTCTGCCGAAGTGGATGGCGCAAGTCGCATTCAGGCATTGTGGCAAATCATTTTGCCGATTGCGTTACCCGGCATTGCAACCGTTGCGATTCTCGCTTTCAACCTGGGATGGAACGAAGTGCTCTTTTCTTCTGTGCTCACTAATCCAGCCACGCGAACATTGGCATTAGGCATTCAGGATTATCGCACCGACCTGGATGTGTTGTGGGGCTTGACGATGGCGGCAGGTGTAATTATTTCCGCGCCAGTCGTTGTGTTCTTTACTGCCCTGCAACGTTATATGGTTTCTGGTTTGACGGCTGGCGCAGTCAAGGGTTAGCCAATCGAAAATGCAATCAAGGTTGTCGAGGAGAATCAGTTAATGCAGTCACTCGTTCTGAGCGAATTGTCTATTGAACAAAAAATTGGTCAGATGCTTTTAGCGCGACCGCCCATCAACCAAAAAGACAAAGAGTACATTCACAACCTCATCAAGCATCGTGCGCTGGGCGGCATTCATGGCACGGGCAAGTACCGCCGCTTTGATTCCGATTTGCAAGAGGATGAACAAGTTCAGGTCAGGGAATACAACGCAATTGCCGATTACCCTCTGTTGATTTGCGAAGACATGGAGTTTGGGTACGCACGCGGCGAAATCCAACTTCCGCCGCCCCTGGCGATTGCCAGCACTGACTCCGAAGAATTGGCTTACGAGTTTGGTCGGCTGACAGCCATCGAAGCACGGTCTGCCGGTTACAATACGGTGTTTGGTCCGCTCATGGATATTGCGCTGAATCCGCGTTCATCGTGCTTGGGTCCGCGAACTTTTGGCAATACCAAAGAACTGGTTGCACGCATGGCAACTGCCGCGATCCAAGGGTATCAAGACCAACGCATGGTTGTTGCGGCAAAACATTACCCAGGATTTGGCGAGTCGCATGTGGATTCACACATGGGTATGGTTTATTTGAGTGGGGATGAAAAAAAATTAATCGAACGAGAACTTTATCCATACATCCATGCCATGCAAGACGCCGATCTTTCGGGCGTGATGGTCGGGCATATCATGGTGCCCAAAATTGATGCACACTACCCGGCATCGTTGTCACCCAAATTAATCGGACTACTCCGCCGAATTGGTTTCAACGGATTGATTATGACCGATTCATTTTCGATGGTGGGCGTGACCAATCTCTTTGGAATGGAAGAGTGTCATCGGCTGGCGATGATGGCAGGGAACGATATGGTGATGACGAATTATCGAATTGGGGTTCAGACCGCGTATGAATACATGCTCAAAGCGTACCACGATGGATGTATTTCTGAACGTCAAATTGATGCGGCGGTCACTCGCGTGATTGCTGCACAGAACCGCACGCTGACCAAGCCAACCCAGACAGTAATTACGCAGAAAGAAAAAGATTTGGCGGAGGAAATGGCAAAGCGCGCAATTGCCGTGACGTTGACCCAGGTAGACAGCGCGGCGATTGGCGTGAATCAAAAACATTTGTTTATCATCGAACAAGGCAATCCATTCATTCATCCCGAGTCCGGGAAAATGTATCAAGAAATGAATGGGTTGGATGTCGCAGTCCGGCTATTGCAGGAAAAATTTGCCAACTCGGACTTTGTCAAGATTGATGAGTTTCCAAGCAAAGTTGAAATAGAGTACGTCTTGAATCGAACCATCCCCTATGACAGTATTGTTATGGTGACATTCAACAAATCGGTGTCGTACATGGGATCATCCGATCTCACAAATAGACAACTCGCTTTCATGGAGGCAATCTCACACAAGCTAGCGGCAGTCCTGCTCTTTGGCAATCCTTATGCCGCACGGCAATTTATTCCCGTGCCGAGATTGATTTACGGGTTTGACAATGCGCTGTGTCAAGAATATGCAGTCAAAACATTAGCCGGTGAACACATCCCGAGTGGGCAATTGCCGGTTTGTGTCCAGTCAGCTTGATGGGCAGGAGTAAAAGATGGGATTACGCGCGGTCATCTTTGACCTCGATGGGGTGATTACCGACACATCGCGATTTCATTACTTGTGTTGGAAGAAACTAGCCGACCAATATCATGTCCCTTTCGACGAAAAATTCAACGAGCGATTCAAAGGCGTCTCGCGGAAAGATTGCGTTCGACTGCTCTTCCCTGAAATCCAAGACGATGCGCGGTTGGACGAATTGGCGGAACAGAAGAATCATCATTACGTGGAGATGATTCAACAAATCACTCCCGCCGATTTGTTCGACGGCACACAAGAATTGTTACGCGAGTTGCGCGCGTACGGAATCAAAACGGCAATCGGGTCGGCGAGCAAAAATACTCCGCTCGTGTTGCAGAAACTTGAAATCGCGCATTGGTTCGATGCAGTAGCAGACGGAACCGAAGTTGCGCACAGCAAACCCGCGCCAGACGTGTTCGAGTTGTGTGCGCGCAAATTGAATGTGGCTTGCTCTGAGTGTATTGTGATCGAGGATGCGCAGGCGGGGGTTCAAGCTGCGCTTGCCGCAGGTATGACTGTCGTGGGCATCGGCTCGCAAGAATTATTACCCGAAGCCGATTGGACGGTCAATTCAGTTCGGGATGTGAGCTGGGATTTATTGAACCGTTTGACTCTGAAAAACAAGAGATGAAAACACAGTGGAAGATGAGTGGGCAAAATGGCCAAGGCGTCGGATTTGTTTAACTGTTTCAGACACCGCCGTCAGAATGTTAAACTCGCCGTGCGGAGCGCCTCGCCCGTCCAGAATGCGCTGTTGGGATACAACTGTAATTTAGAAAGGAAATTGCAGTATTCGCAAGCCAGGTTGCAAATTGCACTACACGGTTTGATCATCACATTAAACATTGTTTCCAATCATACTCGAATCGGCGAGATGAACAAATTTTGACAACGATTGGATTGGCGTGTACATTCGTTGCAATCCTTTTCGAGGCAAACCCAATGACAAATTCAAACCTGGCTTGGTGGCAAACCGGCATCGTCTATCAAATTTATCCGCGCTCGTATCAGGACAGCAACGGCGACGGCATTGGCGACTTGCCCGGCATCACCCGACGACTCGATCACATCGCGCGCCTGGGTGTGAATACGGTTTGGATTTCACCGATGTATCCATCGCCGATGGCGGACTTTGGATACGATGTGTCGGATTACTGCGGCATCAACCCGATGTTCGGCACGATGGCGGATTTCGATCACTTGTTGCGTGAGGCGCACGCGCGCGGTCTCAAAGTGATTCTCGATCTCGTGCCCAGTCACACTTCGCATTTGCATCCCTGGTTTCTTGAAAGCCAAAGTCATCGTGAAAATCCAAAACGTGATTGGTACATCTGGCACGATCCCAAGCAGGATGGCTCGCCGCCGAACAATTGGCTCAGCGTCTTTGGTGGTCCGGCGTGGACGTTCGATGAAAAAACCGGGCAATATTATATGCACTCGTTTTTGCGCGAGCAACCGGAATTAAATTGGCGCAATCCTCAAGTGCGCGCCACCATTTACAATGCGATGCGCTTTTGGCTCGACAAAGGCATTGATGGTTTTCGCGTGGATGTCATCACGCGAATGATCAAGGACGACCAATTCCGCGACGAACCGCGCAATCCAAATTGGAATGGCGTGAATCCGTACGATTCGCTCTTGCACATTTACACCAAGAACATACCAGAGGTTCACACGATTGCGCGCGAGATGCGCGCTCTGCTCGAGCAATATCCGGATCGCGTGTTGATCGGCGAAACGTATCTGCCGAATCATGAACTCGTCAATTACTATGGCGCGCAAAACGACGAATGTCATTTGCCGTTCAACTTTCAGTGCATCTTGCTTCCCTGGAACGCGCAAACGATGCGGCGTGCAGTGGACGCGTACGATGCGAGCTTGCCGCCGGGCGCGTGGGGCAACTGGGTGCTTGGCAATCACGACCAACATCGCGTGGCGACACGCGCGGGCGCAACACAGGCGCGCGTTGCAAATATGTTTTTGCTCACGTTGCGCGGCACGCCAACCACGTACTATGGCGAAGAAATCGGAATGCAGGATGGCGCGATACCACCTGAGTTTGTCCAAGACCCGCCCGCGTTGAAACAACCCAGCATCGCGCACATCATTGGGCGCGACCCGGAACGCACGCCGATGCAATGGGACGATTCGCCGAACGCCGGGTTTGCGCGCGCCGGTGTGCGCACCTGGTTACCGGTCGCCGACAATTACACGACGTGCAATGTTGCGGCGCAGGAACGCGACCCAGGTTCGATGTTGAATTTTTATCGCGCGCTTGTGCAGTTGCGCAAGGATGAACCCGCGTTGATTGCCGGCGCGTACGCCTCACCCGACGCCGGGGCAGAGGATGTGTTTGCGTACACGCGCACGTTGCCGGGCGCAAATCGTTTGCTCATCGTTTTGAATTTCGGCGCGCACGCGCACACGCTCGACCTGAGCCGGGTTGCATCGCGCGCAACCATCGCGATTGCGACCGGAATGAATCGCACAGGCGAAGTGGATTTGGCGCAACTCGACCTCGCGCCGAACCAAGGACTGGTATTGCGAATCGTCTAAATCGCACTGGAACTGCCAATCTGACCGCCGAATTTTTCGGCGGTTTTTATTTCCTTGACAAATCAATTCTGTTGTCGTATAATTTCATCGAAACGTTTCGACTAATCGTTTCGATTGTGTTTTTAACGATTTTGAGGGCAAAAATGGCGACAATTGTAGATGTGGCAACTAGAGCCGGCGTTTCGGTCAGCACCGTTTCGTACGCGTTGAGCGGCTCGCGACCGATTTCTGAAGAAACCAAGCAACGTATTCAGCAGGCAATCGCCGAACTCGGTTATCAACCGAACAAACTCGCGCGCAGTCTCGTCAGTCGGCGCAGTGAATCCATCGCCGTGGTTTCGTCGCGTCTCGAATTTCCCGGTCCCGCGCGCACTTTGGTTGGCATCGAGCAACAAGCCGTCGAGTTTGGTTACTCGGTCATTCTCTCTCTGCTTCACGAACCCGCCGAAGCGAATGTAATGCCGATTCTCGATGCGCTCGTCGCGCGGCAAGCCGATGGCATCATCTGGGCGGCATCCGAGATTGGCGACAATCGCGGGTGGGTGGGTCCCGAGCGTCTAAACAATTTGCCGCCGATTGTTTTTCTTGGCAAGCCGCGACCTGGGTTGACGACGATTAGCGCGGACAGTTATGCGGGCGCGTGCATTGCGATTCAACATTTGATTGACCAAGGTCGGCGCACGATTGCGCTCGTGACGGGCTCGCTCAATCATCGCGCGGCAAGTTTGCGTTTTGCCGGTTGGGAAGAAACTCTGCAAAAAAATCAACTCGTTCCCGATTCGTCGCTCGTTGCCGAAGCGGATTGGACAGCGGCGGGCGGTAATCAAGCCGCGCGCGCTTTGCTCGCGCAACGCCCGGCTGTGGATGCGATTTTTGCCGCGTCCGATTTGATGGCGCTCGGCGTGTTGAGCGCGGCGCGGAACCTGGGTCGGCGCGTGCCGGACGACCTTGCCGTCGTCGGTTTCGACAACGTGCCCGAATCGGAATTTTATTCGCCGCCGCTCACAACGATGTATACACGGCGCGACCAAGTCGGTCGCCTGGCTGTGCAAGAATTGCATCGCCTCATCGAAGCAAAACATCGCGGCGCTCCGCTCGAACCTTCAGCGCGCACGATTACACCCGAGTTGGTGATTCGCGCAAGCTCGGTGGTGCAACGATGATGCTCCGCGCCTTTCTGTTTGACGCCGGTGATGTCTTGTATCACCGTCCGCACAAAAACCAATTCCTCGATCCATTTCTCCACGACCTGGGTCTCGATGCGAATCAGGTGGACAAGGTTGCAAAACGCGAACTGCAAATGCGCGCGTGGTGCGGCGCAATCGGTTACGCCGATTATCAGACCCAGCTTTTAAAAATGTTTGGCGTGCCGGACGAACACATTGCGCGCGGTCTGGCAACGCTCGAACGCGAAGAAGAATCCGTCGAATTTTTTGATGGCGTGCGCGAGACCTTGCACGAGTTGCGCGCGCGCGGATTTTTGCTCGGCGTTATCACCGACACGGCGACGCCGGAAAGAATCAAGATGCAACGATTTGCGCGCGGTGGATTCGGCGATGTGTGGTCGGTGTACGTCTCATCGTGCGCGGTCGGCGTGCGCAAACCTGATTCGCGAATGTACAACACCGCGCTCGATGCGCTCAACCTTCGCGCCGATGAATCCGTGTTCGTCGGACACAAGCCGCGCGAACTCATCGGCGCGCGCGCGGTGGGGCTGAAAACCGCGGCGTTCAATTACGATGCCAACGCACCCGCCGATATTTATCTGGAGCATTTTTCGGAACTGCTCAATGTGCCGGCAATTTTATTTCCGGAAAATAAATCTGTCTGAAAACAATCGCAACACACCGCATTGCATTTTCCAAAGGAGGAAAAGAAAATGTCAACCCAGCGAACCCTGACTCGACGTGAATTTTTGCGTCTCTCCGCTCTCGGCGTCGCCGGCGTGCTCGCCGCGTGTTCAGCGCCGCCCATCGCCGTTCCACCGACCCAGGTTCCACCCACCAGCGCACCCAAGCCAACTGATTTACCCAAACCCACCGCCGCCCCGCTTCCGACCCAGGCACCAGTCGCTTCATCTGCGACCGCAACACCTGCACCCAAAACCGTGACGTTCAAAGAATCACCGCAACTCGCCGAACTCGTCAAAGCTGGCAAATTGCCGGCGGTGGCGCAACGCTTGCCGGAAAAACCGCTCGTGATGCCCACACTCGAAATGCCGGGCAAGTACGGCGGCACGATGCGTCGCGCATTCAGCGGTTTGTCGGATCGCCTCGGTCCATCGAAAATTACGATGGAGCGCAGTCTGGTTTGGTACGACAAGAATTTGCAACTGCAACCGCGCATCGCCGAATCCTGGGTCGTGAACGACAAGGCGACCGAGTGGACGTTCAAACTGCGCAAGGGAATGAAGTGGTCGGATGGCAAACCATTCACGAGCGCGGATTTCAAATGGTGGTACGATAACGTCTTTACGAGCAAGACGCTTACGCCCGCGCCGTCGAGTTCGTTTGTCACCGGCACGCCCGCCGTGCCGATGAAAGTCGAAACGCCGGACGAAGTGACGGTCGTTTTCAAATTCCAACATTCCAATCCCTTGTTCCTCTTTAAAATTTCGCGCGCGCAACCATTCGCCGCAGGACACTATCTCAAGCAATTCCACAACGAACTGACCGACAACAAGGATGCGCTCGCCAAAGCGGTCAAGGATGCCGGGTTTGCGAGTTGGGACAAGTACTATCTCGACAATCGTTCGCAATGGCATCTCAATCCCGATTTGCCGATCCTGGGTGCGTGGCGTGCCAAAGCGCCAATGTCGAAAGAATTGTTTGTGATGGAACGCAACCCGTACTTTTTCGCCATAGACCAGGATGGCAATCAATTGCCGTACGTTGAAACGATTACGCACCGATTGTACGAATCGAAAGATGTGTTCAATCTGTGGATCGTCAACGGCGAAATTGATTTCCAGGCGCGCAGTGTGAGCGCAGGTAATTACACGCTGTTCAAGGAAAACGAAAAGAAAGGCGATTTCAAAGTGTTTGCCGGTGCATCGTCGGGACACTCGGCGATGCAGTTGAACTTGACGACCAAGAACAAACGCCTGCGCGAATTTTTCAACGACCGCAACGTGCGCATCGCGCTTTCGCACGGCATCAATCGCGACGAGATCAACGAGTTAGCGTACAATGGTTTAGCCAGACCGCGTCAGTACAGTCCGTTGAGCATTTCGCCGCAAGCGTACCCCAAGTTGACGAACGCGTACATCAAGTTCGATGCCGCGACTTCGAACAAATTGCTCGACGAGGCGGGCTACAAAGACAAGGATGCCCAGGGTTATCGCAAGTGGAAAGATGGCAGTGGCGAAACGTTGAGTTTCATCATCGAAGGCACGGATGGCGCGGGCACGCCAGCAGAAGACGCCGTGCAAACGGTTATCAAGCAATGGGCAAAGATCGGCGTCAAGGCAACCTACAAAGCGGTCGAGTCGTCGCTGTATCAGCAACACACGCGCGCGAATGAGATCGAAGCCGCGTGGAATGGCGGCGACAAAACGATTTTGCCGATTGCCGCCGACGCAACGATTTTCCGCGCGACCTCGACGGATCGTCCATGGGCAGTCGCGTGGGGTCTGTGGAAAACCGATCCCACAACACCCGCCGCGGAGAAACCGCCGGAAGGTCACTGGATCACCAAAATCTGGGAATACTGGGATCAACTCTCCCTCGAACCCGATCCGAAAAAACAAAACGATTTGTTTTTCAAGATTCTCGACATTTGGGCAGACGAGTTACCGATGATTGGCGTAGTGGGCGAGCATCCACAGTTGTGCATCGTCAAGAATGGGTTCAAGAATTATTTGAACGGCGCGCCAATGGACGACTATACTTGCGACGAACATATCTACAACCCAGAAACGTACTCCTGGGATCAACCGGAAAAACACACGCTATAACAATTTGTGCGGGGCGAATGACGCAGTCCTTGTTGGGTTATTCGCCCCGCGCCACAAAAGAATGCAATGCCTGATCACGACAATTATCTGCTCCAAGTCAATAATCTGAAAAAGCATTTTCCAATTCAACGCGGACTCGTCTTTACCAAAACAGTCGGCAACGTCAAAGCGGTGGACGATGTGAGTTTCTTTATCCGCGAAGGCGAAACGCTCGGCTTGGTCGGCGAGAGCGGGTGCGGCAAGACGACGACCGGGCGAATGATTATGCGCGCGTTCGATCCCACGTCCGGCGAAATCTGGTTCAACGACCGCAACCTGGGTCGCGTCAACATTCCCGCGCTCGACAAAACGCAAATGAGCCAACTGCGCCGGAATTTGCAAATGATTTTCCAAGACCCGTACTCGTCGCTCAATCCCAGGATGACGCTGTTGCAAATCGTCGGCGAACCGCTGTTGGTCAACGGCGTCGCCAAGGGCAAAGCGTTGCAAGACCGCGTCGCCGAATTGCTCACGGTCGTCGGCTTGCCCGCCGAGTATATGACGCGCTATCCGCACGCCTTTTCGGGCGGACAACGTCAACGCATCGGCGTGGCGCGCGCGCTCGCACTCAACCCGCAACTCGTCGTGTGCGACGAACCCGTGTCCGCGCTCGA
>CAIKBD010000103.1 GCA_903825565.1 uncultured Anaerolineales bacterium
GATGACGTTGGCTTGGTTGTGTCCTTTGCTGACCAACGCAATGAGTTGATCGCGTTCTGGAGGTTGGAGATGGATGGCTCGTTTTTGCATGCCACGAGCATACCCCAACCCCGCAAGATTTTCAAGTTACGACACTAGAGAAAGCAGTACTGCGTCTTGTGGGCTTGCGTCGCCACTTTCAAAGATAACACGGACGAATAACCATGCTTGCTATTCGTCCACCTATGTTGTCTGCCCGTTCTGATGCGCACAATGATTACAAATTTTTGCGTGAAAGGAACAGGATGGAAACCAATCAAACCCAAGAACCGTCCGATTATTTCAAAACCGGCATGGAAATTTTTATCGCGGTGGTTGCGCTCGTGATTGCGTTGGCGGCGTGGCGTGGCTCGCTCGCGGCGCGGGCGGCGGGCTTTGAAGATTATTACGCGCTCACCGCCACGCTCAAGGATGTAGACACCAAGACGGCGAACACCGCACTCGCGTACCAGCATTACAGCGTGTTCACCACCTACGCGGCAAACAAGACGCTTGCGGCGGCGCTCCAAGAGGACTATGCCAAAACCACTGACGCGGATGAAAAAGCATGGCTCGCCCTGCAAATGGCGCAAGCCGACAAGTTGGCGGGCGCGAGTCGCAGTTTGTTTCCCGCGCGCTTTATCAATCGCCAGGGCGAGTACGACCTGAAACGCGAGATTGCGGAAGAGTACGCCGACGCGCAACGCCGCGCCGACCTGGATGCGGAAACGCATCTCACTCGCTCTAGCAATTTGGACCTGAAAACATTTGGCATGGCGCAAATGGCAATCCTGCTCAGCATTGCGCTGTTGAACTTGACGCTCGCGAGTGTGTTACACCCGGCGCGTTGGCGCGTACGCTGGACCGGATTTTTGCTCGGCATCTTTTGTTTGGCGATCAGCATCGTGGGGATGATCTTGACCGAGTTGGGCTAGATTTTATTTCACCCGAGGAGACCTCAACCCATGACACAATCCAATTCATATGCACCCTGGTTTGGTGAAGAAACCTGGGAAAAAACTATTATCCTTTTGATGACGCTGGTGCTCATTCAGACAGCGGTCATCACCTACTGGTTCATTCTCGCCGATGATTCCCAGGGTGATGCCGGACGCGACGCGCAAATTTTTGCGATGCGCGGGCTGGGTCAACGCATGACCGGCAATTTGCAAACGGGGTATGCGGAAACCGTTGCGTACCAACGCTGGAGCGAGTACACCACCCTTGCTAACCTTGCCGACTCGGACGACGACCCGCTGACTGCCAAACGATATCGTGCCGCGCGAGATCGCATCGCCAAACTTTCGCCGCTGTTGCAAAAACCGTACTTGAATCCGCCAGACAGCGTGCCGGATACCTGGACGTATCAAGCCGACACATTTCTGGTTGAAACGGTCGCGCAAGCAGAACGCTTTGCCAATCAGTACACGCTCAAATCGTTTTGGTATGACAAAGCCAGCGCCTTTGCCACCCAGTTGACCTTGCTGGCAGTCGCCTTGTTTTTATTCGGCTTGGCGAACACAACCAAAAATCAAATGCGCTGGGTGTTTGCCGGTAGCGGCGTAACGCTGGGACTGATTGTGTTTGGATGGTCGTTGGTCGCGCAAAACCAAACCATCGAAGGATTGCCTGACCCAGCGATGCAACAGTACGCGCGCGGCGTTGGCTTGGCGCATCAGGGAAAATTCGCGCAAGCCGTTGCCGCGTTCGACCAAGCAACGCAACTCGCGCCGAATTATGCGAACGTGTACCGCGAGCGCGGCTTTGCGCAATTCGAGCAGGGCAATTACGCGCACGCCATCGTCGATTTTCAGAATGCACGCACGCAGGGCGATGCCAGCGCCGATGTCGCCGGCGCGTTAGCGTGGGCGTACTATGTGCAAGGCGATTTGCCGAATGCGATTGCAATGAATCGCATCGCGCTCGCCAAAAAATCGGGCGAAGAGTGGATCGAGTATGACCTCGCGCTTGCCTTACTTGCGGCGGGAGACCTGGACGCGGCGCAGGCACAGTACACCGCAAGCATGAACACGGCAACCAAGAATGTTTCATCTGCGCGTGCGGCAGGCAAACAACCACCGGCAACCCTGTGGTGGTCGCTCGACACCTCGGCAAACGATTTGACGAACCTCGTCGTCTGTCTCAATGGCAAATCGTGCGTGGACACACCCGCGCTAAAAAATATCGCCGCGCCATCACAAATCCAAGCCCTCGCCGCCAAACTCGCGGTGCAACTCAGAGAATTGTCTGTCGCACTCGAATACACTGACAAGCCACCACAAGGTTCGCTTGCCGCGACCATCTCGCCGTTTCGATTTACGCAGGACGACCCCAAGAATGCACGCGCAAAATTTTCTAGTGTGATTGAGGAATCCAGCAAGCCGATCTATATGGTGTTCGATTACACCGGTTTGCGTGCCGGTGATTTGGTGATTGTCAAAGTCTGGGTCGCCGGCGTGGAAGATTTGGGTTTGCGCGTGGTTGAGGAATTCGCGCCACAGAAATTTGGCTCGTCCGGCAAAAATGCGTTTCTGCCCTTTAGTCTCGGCGACGTGCCGCTCGATGCGGGCGTGTATCGCGTCGAATTTTTTGTGAATGCGCGGCTCGCGCAACAAGGCGAGTTCACCATCGAAGAGGAGTAAACACCGCGAAATACACGGCAGGTTGCCGTGTGTTTCGCGGTGTCCGGCGTTGGCGAGTGACGATTTCGGCCTTACGGCAAGGCATTTTTGCGGACTAGACCTGGACTAGACCTGGACTAGACTCAAGTCCAGTGATTAAAATCGCCCTTGGTTGTAAAACATAATCGCCTGACCAACAAAAACAAAGCGGAGGAATAAGATGAGTACGTATCCGTATCAAATTGCCAGTGTGCGCGGCGGTTGGCAACCCTGGGTCAAAATGACCGATGCAAAAAAGCAACTGATGTTGTTCATGAAAGAAACCAAAGCCGACCCGGTGCGCAAAGGTGCCGCACCCTATCGCGTGTTCAGCGATAAGGAACAAAAGCAACCGCTCTTTCAAATTCAGTGCATATTCCAAGACAACGTAGTAGAGTACGAAACACGCGCGGCGGACGGCACGCGCCTCGGCAGACTGTGCCCGGACGACAAGATTCCCGGCTGGCGCATTTTCGATGAGTATGATCGCCCGGTCGGTCAGGTCAAGATCAAGAATGCCTGGCGACTCAATCTCGCGCTGGCGATTTTGATCGGTTGGCGTAATCCCTTGGTGTACTGGTTTTTCCCAATTCAATACACCGTCGAATTTCGAGGGCAACCGGTATTGCTGATGAAGGAGCACGTGCACTTTTTCGATGTGATTTACAAACTGACCCAGGTCGGCGAATTACAAGACCCCGCCAACGATCACCTGCTCATGTCCAGTTTGCTGGTGCCGTTCTGGCCCCTGTGACAAATTTAGACGCCAGTAATTCAGCGTGGCGTGTGCCAACGATGGAAATCCATTATGAAAAAAATTCTCTTGTATGGCAATTCGCTTTGGTTCGATGGCCTGGCAACCTATCTGCCAAACCTCGCCGAATTGCATGTCACGCGCCTCGTTCCAACTGATCCAAGTGACCTACCGGCAATACCAGAAACGACCTTGATTCTGATGGATCAGGCGCTCGAAGCGAATGCGCTGGCGTTGATGCGCCATTATCCCATCGCCGTTTTGCTGAGTATTGACATTGCCACCGGCAAACTGACCGTGTTACAAAGTCAAACCTGGCAAGTGAATAGTATGCATGACCTCGCGCAATTTATGCGCGGTGTTGCCGCCGCCAAAATGGAACCGGTTTTATGGTCGCCGCGTGGATAAGGAAATAAGGAGAAACCGCAATGTCTCAGCGATGGATGCAATCACTCGCTCGCGCGTCAGCTAGATTTATTTTACTACTTGTTGGCATGTCCATTTTTATCATCCCGACCCAGGCGCAAAGCCCGGAACCTGTGTCGACAACGGTGCAAGGCATGGCGCTGATCTACAACGGACCACCGTCGTGCACTGGTTGCGCTGAGGCAATGGGCGCGATTGCGGAAAAAGTTGGACTCAAGCCCATGTATGTGGCAAATCCCAGTGAGATTCCGGGGCTGTTGACTCAAGCCGCCGTCTTCGTCATCGGCGGCACGGATGATGACCTAAAACCGTTCGAAGCGTTCACCCCCGATATCATCAAGGCGATCCAGGAGTATATCGCCACCGGTGGACGCTACTGGGGAATTTGTGGTGGCGGTTACATTGCCGCCGACTTGCTCTTTGATAAAACCGGCGCGCCCATTCGCACCTTCAAAATTATTCCGGTCGAAGCGGATGATTACAGCAAAACGTACGAGCCGCGGTTGGAAAAAATTCGCTGGCGCGAGCAGGATCGGCAAATGTTTTTTAAAGCCGGACCCAAGTTCGCGCTGACGGACAAGAATACGCCCGTCGAAATTTTTGGCTGGTACAGTGATGGTTCGATTGCCGCGCTTCAAAGCGCGTATGGGAAAGGCAAAGTAGCTATTAGCGGACCACATCCCGAAGCGCCGCGCGATTGGTACGACGGCACAGGCTGGACTTCGCTAGAAGAGCTGGCAGTCGGTATGCTTCAAGACCTGCTCTCGGATAAACCAATTCAACGTTGAGCTGTCTCAAGGCTCGCTCAATTCAAACCAAGGAGGCAAGTGGAAATCATAACGCCTAGTCAATAGTTCGGTGTCAAAAATTTATCCATGTGATCGTTCCACAAAGGAGGAACTGAAATGTCTCACAACACGTTGTTCAAAATCGCCCGCACGATGGGCGTGCTCGTGCTGGTGTTTGTCGCCGTGGCATTGTTCTTGGTCCCGCCGACGATGGCGCAAGGTCCCAAACCACCTGCCCCCAAAGATTCGGTTTCTATTTCGGCAACCAAAGAAATGGATGCGTTGGTGCTTGAACTTGCCAAAGCGCTCAACCTGACTGACGTGGCGTACGATGCGTATCGCTCGCCCGCCGAGGTGGTCTGGGAAGACACCTACAAATATTATGCCGAGCAGATGACGCAAGCCGGTTGGAGTGGTCAGGGCGCCACACGCGAAATCAAAGGTGGCAAGGTTGGCGTGTGGGTTAATGCAAAAGACAATACCATGCTCGTGTTGATGTACATTGCGCCGACCAAGGAAGACCCGGCGACGTACGAATTTGCCATCAAGGGCAAAATTTCGGACAAGCCAGTCAGTGGCACACCCAAACTCACTCCGCTCACCGACTCGGTTTCAGTCACGGCGACGCCGGAGATGGATACTCTGGTCAATGCGTTGACTCAAAAATTGAACATGACCGAGGTCAAGTACGAAGCGTGGCGTTCGCCGGCAAGTACGGTTTGGGAAGAAACTCTTGAATACTATTCCGATCAAATGGCGCAAGCTGGTTGGGGCGGGCAAGGTCTGGCGCAAGATTTCGATGGTGGCAAGATTGGTGTCTGGATCAATCAAGAAACCAAGACGGCGTTAGTTCTCATCTTTATCGCGCCAACCCAGACCGACACGGCGGTGTACGAAATTGCTGTGTTCGGCAAAATGGCGGGCATCCCCTAACCGGGGATACTGGGTCTAGTCCGATTGGCTGACCCAACAAAATAGTCTAACGGTCAACGTGATCCAGGCAAAGGTCAATCTTGCTTGGAGCACAACAAAGACAAGGTGCCGCGTTATGCACACGGCACCCATTCAACTAGGAGATTTGACGATGAGTCGCACTATGGGCGTGCTTTTACTCAAGGCACCTGCGTACAAAGAAATTGCGGAAGATCCGCAAGCCACTACCCCCGCTACCATAATTACGTTCCTGGCTTTGTTGGTCTCTGGCTTTGTGGATGGTTTTGTTGTCTTCGATCAGACCACAGGTAGCGCATCATCCAATTTTATTGGCGGCATTGTCGGCGCGGTGGTTGGCGTGATTTTTGGTTTGATCGCCTGGCTCTTTAGCGCCTGGCTCACCGCTGGCATCGCGCGCTGGTTCTTTCAAGGTCACACCGACACCGGCGAAATGTTGCGGGTGAGCGGGTACACCCTGTTGTTCGAGTTCTTTTCCGTGTTTAGTGTGGCGGCGCTTGTATCGCCGGCGCTCGTCTGCATCCTGTCGCCGATTACGATCTTGGTCAATCTCTTTGCGATCTGGGGCAATGTCCTGGGCATTCGTGAAGCCGCCGAGTTCGCCACGTGGAAAGCTATCGTGACGGGCTTGATTGCCGGCCTCGTTCGTGCCGCAATCATCGGCATTGCAACAGCCGCAGTCGTTGCGATGATTGTCGGTACCCTGGCGGCAGTGAATGCCGGCTTGGGTGGCTAACCCCAAGCGTTCACAAAATCCAACCGATGTGAGTCGGGGCTGGCACGAGGAGATGCAAGCCTCGAAGGAATAACTGCCGCGCGCTTTGTTGACGCACAAGGCGCGCGGCGAAAAAAATTAAAGTCTGAAAACGTAAGGTGAGTAGTACCTTTCCAATCCAATTGAATCAAAAAAAGCAAAGATTCTGCACTCAATACCTAAATTTTGCCCAAATTAGCGGTCATGATTGGGCTACTCAAATGTAAGCGGTGATGCCCCAACTGTGATAGAACTAGGATGTCCAAATCCATCTATCCCAGGAGGGCACATCACCATGAAGCACTTTAACACGAAACCGAATCTCCGTCCATTCAGTCAGCGGGCGGCTCTGGTTGTGGTTGGTTTGAAATTGCAAACCATTCATTTATTCGATCCGATTGCGACGGGCGTACATATTGCTCAGCCTGTATTCCCGGGTTGATAAAATCCAATGGGTTCACGATAGCACCAAGGTTTGTTGCGGTGACGGCAAGCCCAGATCCTTGAGTAATTGGGATTGCGTCAAAGCCAATTCAGGATAGGTCCAAAGTTGGCTCCCATCCGCGAAATTGACGCGCACCACCGTGTAGTTCGCAAATAATTCTAACAGGGCACGCCCCGTCACTTGGCGTTGGGCTTGACGTGCTAGGTATTCGAGTAAACAGTACACTAACAACGCAATCATTACAACTAACACGAGACTGACCAAGCGTTCATCTTTGTGCAACCAGAGGGGATGGACTTGGAGCGGCCCTTTCAAAATGGCAAACCGCTTTTCCGCGACATCTTGCTCTTTCATATGGCTCAACACTTGATCCGCGTCCAAGTCCCAGCGATTGGTGACGAGTGGATAACGCCCGTCCCGTTGTTTTGCCTGCGCGAGTCTGTCCGCGTTGACTTGAACTTGCAAGGTCATCGCACCGTCTTCGCCGCCAAGGGTAACGTCGAATAAGTGACGCGCGAGGTTTCCGCGTTGGGCCAGATGAATTTGCTCGAGCGTGTAATCGCGCCGTTTGTATTTGCGCTGATTCAATTGCGTCTGGATTTTTTCCAAACGGGTCTGAAGTTTCTGCAAAGCCGAGTCACGTTTCTGTCCATCCAAGCGCGCTTTACTGACACTGTAAACGACCAAGACACGGGTTTTGACCTTGTGTCCTGGGTCAGTAAAAATGTGTTCCCGCCACACTCCGTAATACGCGGGTTCGGTCGCCTGCGTCGCACGCGCGGGGTGATAGGCAAGAGGCGTACGCATCAATTCATCAAGCGGGACGCTATCCAGCAAGGTTTGGAGCTCACCTTCGGCGGTCATCGGCGTGATAAATGTCTGGTCGTGTTGGTCGTACCATACCAGCGTCTCGGGTGTCCCCATCGCGCGATCATGAACGAACGTCGTTTCGGTGCGTTGGGTCTGGGTCAACAAGGCACGCACGGCTTCACAATTTTGCCGCGGGGTCGTGCGGTCGGCGGTATTGCCGACTAAAACGCGAAAGGCCAGGGGCAAACCGTGGGCAGTGACATCCAAACCGATGTTGATTTGTTTGGTGTCGGGACGATGGTCGCGACTGTAACCATATTTCACGAGTTCACTGTCGGTGTACAGTCCCTCGAAATAAGCCGAGGTGATGTCATAGTGAAGCCAGGCGAGAGACAAGTGATAGCGGGTCACGGCTTTTTGAATGATCGTTTGCCAAATCGTCTCGTAATGCGGATAGACCGCATCGAGGGTTTCGCCCAAGCGGGTATCGTGCGCCTGCTCGGCTTGAATGCCAAGTGCGGAGCCCAGAGCCGTCGTTTCCAGCCAATCACCAATCTTGTAGAGTGGGCGCGGTGCTTGGAGACGGTTGATGGCCATCGCGGTGATGATATTTCCGTGTGACACATCGTGGGCACTGGGACAAGACGCATTGACGGCGGCCACCACTCCTAGTGTCGTAACTTGAAAATCTTGCGGGGTTGGGGTATGCTCGTGGCATGCAAAAACGAGCCATCCATCTCCAACCTCCAGAACGCGATCAACTCATTGCGTTGGTCAGCAAAGGACACAACCAAGCCAACGTCATCAA
>CAIKBD010000104.1 GCA_903825565.1 uncultured Anaerolineales bacterium
CGGCTCGCGAGCACGAGATGGACGTGCGCCGGGAGATAATTGACCAAGTAGGTCAATGCGTTGAGCGTACTTTCATCCTCGATCCAATGAAAATCATCCAGTACCAGAACCAGCTTCTGGAAAGAACTGGATAGCTGATTGATCAATGTGGCGAGGAGTGATTTGATTGGAGGACCATCAGCGGAATTCAGGGCTGGTAGGATTGTTTCACCAAAATGGGGAGACACCACCTGTAAACTGGCAATCAGGTAAGACAACACGCTAACCGAATCGTTGTCGTCTTTGTCAAGTGAAATCCAGGCAACGGGAAATTTGGCGCGGTTGATCCATTCGACTAGTAATGTCGTCTTGCCAAAGCCCGCCGGGGCGACGATGGCAGTGATGCGATAATTGAGAGCTGTATCAAGCTTTGCCACTAGCTGGGGACGTGGCACAAGCCCTTGGTGCAAGGGGGGAATGTAGAGTTTGGTTACCAGAAATTGATTTGGCACGACCTTGCCCCTGTTTGCCTATCTGGATGCTGGAGAATCAAAGAGGAAAATTGAATTTTACATTTTAGACTTGCATCATGGATTGATTCAACGAAAATATTATATCACAACTTTCATTTCGCTTAAAATTTTGAACGTTATCCACACGGTGGACACACGCCGTGTACACCCATTAGACCGGCATCAAGCCGTGTTTCGATGTGACCGCGTTTCTTTGGTCTTCAGACAACCCAATTATGTCATAACATGGGCGACAACGCTACTTCTTTAAATTGGTAGGGGCATCAAAGATGAAATATAACCTCGCTCTTAAAACAGAATTAACAAGTGTTGTCATCTATCTGCTCGACGATCAGCGCCGCCCCTTGCTTTACCCCGATACACATCGTGGCAAGACCGTAACGCACCTTACGTCGCTTCATCTCATGCACCAAGGTTGTGACAAGCCGTGCACCTGTGCAACCCAATGGATGTCCCAGCGCAATCGCTCTGCCGTTCATACTCACAATCGCAGAATCAATTTCGAGTTCGCGTACGCACGCCACCGATTGCGATGCAAATGCTTCGTTCAATTCGATCAACCCAATATCTTGCATCTTGAGCCCAGCACGAGCCAATGCCTTTTTCGTCACCGGAATAGGACCAAGCCCCATATACGCGGGCTCGACGCCAGCAACCACGGATGAAACGATTCGGAATAACTGTTTATGACCAAGTGCTCGCGCCTTGCTCAAACTCATCAGAACCAGCGTCGCCGCGCCATCGTTAATTCCCGAAGAATTACCGGCTGTGACAGTGCCACTTTTTTTGAAAGCTGGCTTTAACGCCGCAAGTTGTTCCAATGTTGTATCCGGTCGCGGATGTTCATCCGTATCAACAACAACAACCGCTCCCTTGGGTTGCGGAACCTGGATGGGTACAAACTCTTCTTTAAAGCGCCCTTCGCGCATTGCCGCGCCAGCTTTTTGTTGGCTTGCAAACGCAAACGCATCTTGGTCTGCACGACTAATGCCGCAACGTTCCGCCACATTCTCCACCGCCTTGCCCAAACTAATCGGCGGATATTTCTCCGCCATCTTTGGGTTTACAAATCGCAACCCAGGGCGCTGTCTTGCAATCCCAGGTCGCTTCTCGGAAAAGCCGTACCCATAGTCTAAACTTCAAAATATTATGGAGCGTGGCCCAAGTCCTGACTGGTTACGCCTGCATCAGAGCCGATTGGACATGGAAGCGTAACCAATGATGTGACTGGTTACGCTTTGCTTGTCGCCGCAGAGTAGCATACACAGTGATCCAGCAATTGGAGAATGACATCATCGTGTTCAAGATTATCGGGGAGAGCATGTATCTGCCGCCGGTGGCGATCCTGATCGGTGCTTTGGCTGGTGCAAAACCTGGCTAGTATACTAGAGATTTTCCTTGCCGCGCCGGTGCTGGCAACCCCACAAATAGTGGGAGAGTTTGTAATCAGAAAACTGTTCGAGCCGAAGGTCTGGGTTTTTCAGAACTGTTAGAGAGAATGTCGTAACTATTTTCAGTTGTACTACCCAACGAGTTGCGAGACTTACAAGCCATCGCTGGCGTGCTCCAACCAATCGGCTACCCACCGGGTGGTTGGGCATGCTCTACCAAGTCTCTATTTTAATGGATTTCCTGCAAGTGATTTTAACAAAATTCCAATGGGAAAAGCATTGACAAGCCCTATACGGTCCGGTATGATAGCGGTAGAAGTTGGGGAGTAGCCCATTTAGTTCGAATCGTCGTCAGGACAGAGCCAATGCTCTCGGCGATTTGATGGTAATGAAGCCAGGGCGAGACCAACGCGACATCACAAAGTGCCGCGAGGGTCTCGTTTTTTAATGCCTCGTGGCTGGCAAAGGAGGCAAGATGTTTTTCGGATTTGAGAATTACTGGACGTACTTGTTGTTCAGTTTGCCCGCGTTGCTGTTTGGATTGTGGGCGCAGTTCCGTGTTCAAGGCACGTTTAAAAAATTCTCGCAAGTGCGGACAATGACCGGGATCAGTGGTGGGCAAATCGCGCGTCGCATTCTCGACTTGAACGGTTTGCAAAATGTCAAGGTGGAAGAGACCGGCGGATTCTTGTCCGATCATTACGATCCCACCAGTCGCACGTTGCGACTCAGCCCCGATGTCTATCGCGGCAACAGTCTGGCGTCTGCGGGTGTGGCGGCGCATGAAGCCGGGCACGCGCTTCAGCATCAACAAGGTTACGCGATGCTAGGCTTGCGTTCGACAATGGTGCCGACCGTGCAGATCGGTTCGTGGCTTGGTCCGATTATCTTCATGCTCGGCTTCTTTCTCGCCGGCGCACTGGGTAACACGATTGCCTGGATTGGCGTCGTGCTGTTCGCTGGCGTTGCTGCGTTTGCGCTCGTGACCTTGCCGGTGGAATTCGATGCGACGAAACGGGCGAAAGAATTGTTGATCGGCAACGGCTTGTTGACGCGGCAAGAGATGTACGGCGTGAACGGTGTGCTCGATGCCGCCGCGCTGACATACGTCGCCGCCGCCGCTCAGGCGATCTCAACCCTGTTGTACTATGTGTTCTTGCTCATGGGACGCAATAACGAATAACGTCGCAATGGGGCGCAGGCAAGTGCGCCCCGTTTTCGTAAGACGGATTTGAAATTTGTTCCCCACTCGAGAGGAATTCGAAAATGAAATGGCAATGGAAAGTCGGCGAATATTCCGGCATTGGCGTATATCTGCACGCAACTTTTTTTCTGCTCATCGGCTTTGTCGTCTTGAGCCATATTTTGCAGGGGGATCCCGTTAGTCAAACGATTGCGGGCGTCGCATTCATCCTCGCGCTTTTTGCCTCTGTCGTCCTGCACGAATTTGGACACGCGCTTGCCGCAAAACGGTACGGCATCAAGACACGCGACATTACGCTTTATCCAATTGGCGGCGTTGCGCGGTTGGATCGAATGCCGGACAAACCGATTCAAGAATTTTGGGTCGCGTTGGCTGGACCAGCGGTAAATGTCGTCATCGCGGGGGTGCTGTTCGCATGGATCACGATTACGAATGACATCGTTTCGATAGAGCGATTGAGCGTGTCGGTCGGTCCCTTCTTGGAACGATTGATGGTCACGAACATTTCGTTGGTGTTATTCAACTTGTTACCCGCATTTCCAATGGACGGTGGTCGCGTTCTGCGCGCGCTCTTGGCGATGCGATTAGAGTACACGCGCGCCACGCAAATCGCCGCAACGATCGGACAAGGGATGGCGTTCTTGTTCGGGTTCATCGGCTTGTTTACGAATCCGTTCTTGATCTTTATCGCGCTGTTTGTATGGATTGGCGCCGCGCAAGAGGCGAGTATGGTGCAAATGAAATCCGCGCTTGGTGGCATCCCGGTCAATCGCGCGATGCTGACCGATTATCACGCGCTCGCGCCGAATGATTCGCTTGGTCGTGCTGTCGATTTGATTCTCGCCGGGTCGCAACAAGATTTCCCAGTGATTGCGAATGGCATGGTCGTCGGTGTGCTAACACGCGATAAAGTAATTGCCGCGCTCGTGCAACAAGGGCGCGACGCGGGCGTGGCTCAAGTGATGGAGAACAAGGTTGCCCTCGCCGATTACGCCGAAATGCTGGAGGGCGCGTTGATGCGGATGGAAGAACGGCAAGCGTCGATGATTTGTGTCACGCGTGCTGGACAACTCGTCGGCATCGTGACAAAAGAAAACATCGGCGAGTTTCTGATGATCCAAGCCGCGTTGGGCAAATTGCAAGCACGCGGCTTGCGACCCACTGCCGAAGTCGTTTAGGAAGAACCAATCGCCGCCGGGATTGCCGGCGACCGGCGATTGATGCAAAGAAATCTGTCCGTCACAGCAGAATTATGATTGCGTGAATCCGCGGCCGAAGTCAACTATACCACAATGTACTTTCCACGATAACTAGCACCCGCGCTGGGCGTGTGCGTTGCCGCCCTAATCGTATAGGGCGCGGTGGTGCAGTCATCCTCGCGGTCTTACGCGGGCGGAATAAAAAGAATGCTTGATGCAACAAGGCAAGATGATGATGCTGATTGCGAGCAAACCGACGTAAACGCAAAAGGTCGCTGACATGCAAACACTACTTGGCAAACACTGGCATCATTTGCCAGTAACAAAAGTCGTCGAACTCCTCGACAGTAATATCGACAAGGGGCTCGATCTTTTCGAGATCAAACATCGCCATGTGCGCTTTGGGAAAAATGTTCTTACCCCCAAACGCGGTCCCAGTCCGCTTCAGCGCTTTCTCGCGCAATTCAACAATCCCCTGCTCTACATCTTGATGGTGTCGAGCGTCATTACGCTCGTCGTCAAACAAGAACTCGTGGATGCGTTGGTGATTTTCGGTGCGGTGTTGGTCAACGTCTTCATCGGTTACATCCAAGAAGCGCGCGCTGAAAAAGCGATTGAAGCACTCGCGCAAGCGATGACGACCGAAGCGACGGTTATTCGTACTGAACAGCGTCAGCGCATCAACGCGACAGAGTTGACGATGGGCGATATCGTCGCGTTACAAGCTGGCGATAAAGTTCCAGCCGATTTGCGTTTGTTGCGCTCGCGCGATTTGCAAATTGCGGAAGCCGCACTCACGGGCGAATCGGTTGCAGTCGAAAAGAATGCTGATTTACAACTCGCGTCCGAAACAGTTCTCGCCGACCGTCGCAATATGGCGTATGCGTCCACACTCGTGACGTACGGTCAAGCGACTGGCATCGTCATCGCGATTGGCGACCATACTGAAATTGGACGCATCTCACAACTCATTTCAGCGACGACTGAACTTGCCACGCCGCTCACACGCAAAATCGGCGAATTTAGCAGAATTATTCTCTATGCAATTCTGGCACTTGCGGTCCTGACTTTTATCGTTGAGGTGGCGCGTGGCGCATCGGTAATCGAAACGATGACTGCCGCGATTGCGTTTGCCGTTGCAATGATTCCTGAGGGTCTCCCCGCTGCGCTCACCGTGACACTGGCAGTCGGTGTGTCGCGAATGGCGCGTCGCCGCGCGATCATTCGCAAACTGCCCGCGGTCGAAACACTGGGTAGCACGACGGTCATCTGCTCCGACAAAACCGGGACGCTGACGCAGAATCAAATGACGGTGCAACAAATCGTCGCGAGCGGTGTCGAATATAATGTCACCGGCTCGGGTTACACGCCGGCGGGACAAATTGTCTCAGTGAATAACGCGCCGGCAAACAACGTTGCGTTGACGGAATGTTTGGTTGCGGGCTTGCTATGCAATGATAGCGCGCTCGTCGAAAAAGAAGGACGCTGGCAAGCACAAGGTGATCCGACCGAAGTGGCATTGATTGTCGCCGCGCGCAAGGCGCAAATCGGCGCATCGTTGTCGCGCCTCGATACAATTCCTTTCGAATCGCAACATCAGTATATGGCGACGTTGCACGATATGGGCGCATTGCGTTGTATCTACGTCAAAGGCGCGGTCGAGGTTTTGCTCGACCGCTGCGAGGACGCGCTTGATACGACAGGGCATTCTGTAGCGCTAGACCAAGCGCAGATTCATCGCGATGTTGATGCGATGGCACTGCGCGGCTTGCGCGTGCTCGCTTTTGCGCGCAAGAATTTATCGGGCGCAGATAGAATTGCGCGCGCCGATGTTGCATCGGGGTTGACCTTCCTGGGTCTGCAAGGCATCATCGATCCGCCGCGCGAAGAAGCGATGCGTGCCGCGCGCGTGTGCCAGGATGCTGGCATCCAGGTCAAGATGATTACAGGCGATCACGCGCTCACGGCATCAGCCATCGCGTGCCAGATCGGTTTGGCTGATTCGTGCGAGTCTGTCGCACTAACAGGCCGCCAAATCGTGGAACTGACCGACGAACAATTGATCCAAGCCGCTGATCAGACGCCTGTCTTTGCGCGCGTATCGCCTGAACAAAAATTGCGACTGATCGAAGCGTTGCAAGCGAAAGGTCACGTGGTCGCGATGACAGGCGATGGTGTGAACGACGGTCCTGCACTCAAGCAAGCGAACGTCGGCATTGCAATGGGCATCACAGGAACGGATGTCGCGAAAGAAGCCGCCGATATGGTTTTGACCGACGACAATTTTGCGACGATTGAAGCAGCAGTCGAAGAGGGCCGCGGCACATTTGACAACCTCACCAAAATTATCGCGTGGACTCTTCCGACGAACTTGGGTGAAGGGCTGATTATTTTGGTGGCGCTGTTGCTCAATCTCACATTGCCGATTTTGCCAATTCAGATTCTGTGGATCAATATGGTGACGTCTGCCGCGCTGGGCCTCACGCTTGCCGTCGAACTCAAAGAGCCGAACATTATGCGTCGTCTGCCGCGCAACTCGCACGCGCCGATTCTGACAGGCGAATTGCTGGGTCGCATTGCCTTAGTCGGAATGATTATTCTACTCGCCGGGCTTTTCATTTTCGAATATGAATTGGGTTCGGGTGACACGGTGGCACAAGCGCGGACAGCAGCAGTGAACGCGGTGGTCATCATCGAAATTTTCTATCTGCTCAATTGTCGCTCGCTGTCCCAATCAATGTTCCAATTGGGGCTGTGGTCCAATCGCTGGGTTGTTATCGGGATTGGCGCTATGCTGGGAGTGCAGTTGTTGTTTACCTATGCGCCCTTTATGAATGTTTTGTTTTCGTCCGCGCCCATCCCACTCGAAATGTGGCTCGATGTCTTGGCATTTGGCGTCGCCACGTACGTCATCGTCGAAATCGAAAAATGGCTACGACGCCGCGTGGCGAAAGGATCGCATAGGCTCAATTTCGGGTAGTGTCCCTGTAACGGGGGAAACCGTAGTTTGTAGTTGTCGTTGAATTGCAATGCAGTTATCCTAAGGTCACTGACCTTAAGGAGAACCTGCATTCATGGACATTTGCACCTGCTACTGCCGAAACCGCGAGTGTCGGCTCAATGCGTCTCACCAGCAAGAAAGCGCGCTTGAAATTTGAAGATTGGCATCGCGGTGCGCCTCGCTTTCGGTGCGAGAGCTGTGACAAGCGCGTGTCCGCCCGGACTGGAACTGCCTATGCTGGGATTCGTACCGATTAGACCAGATTCTCGACGCGCAACTGCCGCAGCACGGCAACTGGCAAGGCCTGGGTTTTAGCGGTGTGACCGTGATCTGGCTAGTGTCGTAACTTGAAAATCTTGCGGGGTTGGGGTATGCTCGTGGCATGCAAAAACGAGCCATCCATCTCCAACCTCCAGAACGCGATCAACTCATTGCGTTGGTCAGCAAAGGACACAACCAAGCCAACGTCATCAA
>CAIKBD010000105.1 GCA_903825565.1 uncultured Anaerolineales bacterium
CATTTAACCTAATGCAGGTTCGAGTCATGGCACACGACAAAAAGTGTCAAGTTTTCTGCCTGATTCCGGGTGAACCAGGTGTGGTCGACTTTACCAAAGGTCTTGAACTTACCACACGAATTGAGTTCCCACCTATTCGCAGTGCGCCATAATGAATTTGGCTTCGGGTTTCGGTTTGACCGCCTCCATCACCCACGACCACGGCACGCCCTCCCATGCCGTATCGAACTTGCTCCACCGCGTAACGCAATGAATATCAGTCGTGATGCGCTCGGTCGGCAATTTCAAAAATTCCTCCCACGTCAAGCACACTGGATTTTCGACCAAGCCCCAGATTTTCAAATTCCACGTTTTGGGATCGAACCCTGGCGTACTTCCATAATGCAGAACCGGAAATTTCTCGGTGAGGTATTGCCCCGGCGGAAGTCGCCCCGCTTTGGAATCGAACGAGCGCGTCGGGTTGGCACGTTTGAGCCGTAACACTTTATCAAGCGGATTGTCCATCGTCTTCTCCTTATCATAAAAACCACAGGCGGTTTTCCGTGTCTGACCGGCTCGAATTATAACTTTACGCTATGGCTTGTCAATCGCCGCTCCAGCGCGCGGACAGCAAAAGGGGCAACCCCCTCTCCGCGTATCTGCGAAAAACGGTTGCCCCGTGTTTGGTGCGCTAATCTTGGAAACGTTCGCTTTAGGCGTGCGCCGGTTCCTCGCCGTGCACGAACACGGGCAGGAATTTTGCCGCGAGTCCGAACACAACCACCCCCACACTCACCAGCGAGATCGTCACGACCAACTCGTTCATCGAAGGAACGTAGATCGGCCCGCCGTTCACATACGACCACCAACCGAGCAAGGCGGTATTCAACCGGTTGAACACGACCCCACCGACAATCAAGCCGCCACTCAGGAACACAATGCCCGGTTTCGCACGCAACTGCTTGAACGCCATCAGAACCATCGGGGTCACAAAGCCCAGCATAATCTCCGCCCAGAAAATCGTCGCGTGGAACCCCGGTTGGAAGGCGTAGCCCAGCGCGCCGCGCGACACGATGTCATACGCGCGGAAGGCGAGGTAGAAGGCAATCACCCACGACGCCACACGCCCCAACCCTACCAGCAAATCGCTTTCGATCTCGCGCCCCAAAGCGCGCGCCGACAAGTTCGATTCCAGAATCGTCATCCCCAAGCCCACGATCACGGCGCTGATGAAGAAGAACACGGGGAGGAGCGGCGTGTACCACAACGGGTTGATCTTTTCCGGCGCGATCAAGAACAGCGAGCCGAGCGACGATTGGTGCAACGTGGAGAGACACATGCCCAGGATGACGAGCGGGATCGTGATCGCGCGCATCACTTTGAGAGGCCACTGCAAGTTGAATTTCTCGAAAATGATCGGGCTGAACTCCAGCAAGAGCACCGTCGTGTAGAGCATCACGCACCACGCGACCTCGAACATCGGCGAGTGAATGTTCCACATAAAGATCGGATGCCACACATTGTACCAGCGACCCAGGTCGAACAACAAACCGACGATGACGAGCAAGTAACCGAGCAACGCGGTCAAGATCGCCGGGCGCACAATCGGATGATACTTTTTGATGTTGAAGACGTGCACCGTGCCGGCGAGCACAAACCCACCCGCCGCCAATGCGACGCCGCTCACCACATCGAACCCGATCCAAATGCCCCAGGGATATTCGTCGGTCAAGTTCGTCGTATACCCCAAACCGAAGAAGAACCGACTGATGGCAATCCCGATTGCCGTGATCCACAACAAGGCGATACAAAAGATGGCGGCGAGACCGCGCGTGGAAACCTGCGGCAATTTGATGCGTTGCAACACCGGCAAACGCTCCGCCAGCGAACGGCGAGTGCGCGCCGCGTCGGGATTCAACTTGCGTTCGAGCCACAGCCCGGCGAGGAACAAGCCGACCAACGGCGCGACAATGCGGAGGAAGAACATGTACGCCAGCACCACTGCATCGCGGAACAAGATCATCAAGTCCACGAATTGGTTCGTGGCGAGCGTGTAACCAACCACCCCAATGATCGTGATGGCAACGAGACACACCCCCGCGACAATCACGGGATGCAGATTGAACGGCATTTTGATTTTCGGCAAGCGGCTAGCAATTTCGATGCGCGGCTCAAGCCAACGTTTGCCGAGATACAACACGCCAAAGAACAAGACGAACGGCACGACAAGGCGCGCGACGAACTGGAACGCGATCAGCAAAAATTCGAGTGTGGGCGACATGGTATTTCCTCCAAACGGATTTCAATCAGGATTGATTTACGGACTATTCGGCTTCCACTTGAACGGGCACGGGCACATGCTTCGCCGGTTGCCGCCGATGCGTCCACCAAGCGATGCCGCTCAACAGCGTCAACACAGTGCCGAGCACGACGGGGATTTTCGATTGCACGTTCCACGTCAATTCAGGCAGCGCTTCGAGTGGCAAGCCCGCCGGAAAACCGAGTTGCTCAAAGGGCACGCCGCTCAGATACAACATCGTCGTGCCGCCGATTTCTTTCTCGCCATAAATTTGGGGAACATATTTGGTGGGGTCTTGGCTGATGCGCGATTTAGCGGCGAGCAATAATTCTTCACGATTGCCATACGTCAACGCCTTGGCGGGGCACGCCGAAACGCACGCGGGCGTCTTGCTCTTGCCTTCTGCCATGCACGCCTGCGAGCATTTGTTGATTTTCGGATTCGGCGAATTCCAATCGTACTTGGGCACGCCGAAGGGGCACGCCATCATGCAATAGCGGCATCCCATGCACTTGTCCGCGTCGTAGGCGACCGCGCCGTTTTCCTTTTTCTCAATCGCGCCGACGGGGCACACCGAAACGCACGCCGGATTTTCGCAGTGCATACATTGCCGCTTGACCGGTTTGATCGCCGGTTTGCTGACGTCGGCGGAAATATTTTTCATATCCACAAAGCAGAGCGTCGTGGCGGATAAGCCGGTAGGACGTTCGTCGGTCGGCAAACCATTTGCCACTTTGCATGCTTGTTGGCAGGTTTTACAACCCACGCATTTGGTCGTATCAATCAAGACGCCGTATTCATAGCGGGGTCCCGTGGGCACGGCTTTGCCGGTTGTGCCAAGCGGGGTCTCGCTGAATTTTGCGCCGACGCCGACCAACGCGGCACTGCTACCACACAGTTTGAGAAAATCGCGTCGTGAAACGTTCATGGTTACCTCCCTTGCATTTTACAGATTGCAAATTATCAAATTTGAATTTTCGAGTTTGGTTACGCCGCCATCTTTTGCGGTTTATACAGCGCACAGGTGAAACATTCTTCGCGCACTTTTTGCCCATCGGCTTGCAACGCGAGCCAGCACGGCAGTTCGGGGCGTTTATAAGCGGCGCATTCGGCGCGCACCGTCGAGTCACAGCGTTTCAGGTCCCAGCAATGCACCTGGATGATGTTTCCGGCGCGCACAATCCGTCGTCCCGGTTGCGCGGTCAGTTCGGCGGGGCGTCGTTGCTCTTCACGCGGGCGCAATTTCTTTTCGAGCCAATAACCGAACGCCAGCGTCAGCGCGATGGGTGCGCCAATGCGGAGCGTGAACATGAACAAAACGGCGATAGTATCGAATAAATCTTGGGGTAACATGGCTACCTCTCAACAAGTGGATGGACGTTATGCCGCTGTCCCACGAAACAAGCGGCGCTCAATCTGACTGCCGACGAAAAATGTGAGCGCGATAGGGAGGACGATCCGGGTCACAAACACAGTGGCTACGAACAACATGTCTTCAAACATAGTGCGCCTCCTTCAAACCTCAACGGTCTTTGCGATTATGTTATACCATGCACTGCTTTACATTTTCTATCCGCAAGGCATTGCATTTCTCGCTGAACAAAACACCCCATTCGCAAATGGGGTGTTTGCTGTAGCCCCCCCCACGTCGAGGTATTTCCGCCGTCGTTTGAAAACGACGGCTCAATCGGTGGAAACTCGATAAATCGAGTGGGCGGCAATCGGTTTTAACCGATTTCTACCTGGTCAAGCCGCCGATTTGAATCGGCGGCGAACGCGTCCAAAAATGTGACGCACACCCCTGACCTCGGGGTGTGTTGACAGCCCGCGCAAGTTGTGATAGCATAGTTTCTGAAAATGCTTGACTCGGAGATTGCTCGTCAAAGGAGACTCTATGGATCAGAAATCGCGTTCGGAAAGATTGGTACAGCGCCTCCGCGACTTTCGCTCGTCTATCCCCGATGTGGAAGCATCGGCGGTAGTGAGCGCGGACGGCTTGATCGTCGCCTCTGATCTGCCGGCGGGCGTCGAAGAAGATCGCGTCTCCGCGATGTCTGCCGCAATGCTCTCACTCGGCGACCGCATTGCGAACGAGCTGCGCCGGGGCGTGCTGGACCAGGTGTACATTCACGGCGAAAACGGCTACGTCGTGTTGATGGCGGCCGGCGAGGAAGCGGTGTTGACCGTACTCGCACGTAAAGAAGCCAAATTGGGGCTGATTTTGTACGATATGAAGAAAGCCGCGGCGGATATTTCTGCCATGATCTAGATTTGCCTGTCCCGATCGTGGCAACTGAAACTTACACGGAGCGCTCCCGCTTCGTGTTTTTATTGATCGCAGTGCGGAACCCGTTTTCTCTGCCGCAGGGAAAACGGGTTTCTTGCGACAACCCGGAGAGACTTGTGCCCAAATTTATTTTTTGCACCGGCGGCGTCGTGTCGTCCGTCGGCAAAGGCGTTACGGTCGCGTCCATTGGCCGCATCCTCAAAGCGCGCGGCATCCGCGTGTCCATCCAAAAACTCGATCCGTACATTAATGTAGACCCGGGCACCATGTCGCCGTACCAACACGGCGAAGTGTTCGTCACCGAAGACGGCGCAGAGACGGATCTTGATCTGGGGCATTATGAGCGATTCGTGGACGAAAATCTCACGCGTGCGTCCAACGTCACAACCGGCCAAGTCTACGCCGAGGTGATCGCCAAAGAACGGCGCGGCGATTATCTCGGCGGTACGGTGCAGGTCGTCCCTCACATCACGAACGAAATCAAACGCCGCATCCGCCTCGCCGCGCGCGAGACGAATGCCGACGTGTTGATCGTCGAAGTCGGCGGAACCGTCGGCGACATCGAGGGTCTGCCCTTTCTCGAAGCGATTCGGCAAATGCGGAAAGATATGGGGCGCGAAAACGTGATGTACATTCACGTCACGCTGATCCCGCACATCGGCTCGACCGGCGAACTGAAAACCAAGCCGACCCAGCACAGCGTTAAAGAGTTGCGCTCGATTGGCATTCAGCCGGATGTGATCGCTTGCCGCGCCGACTACCCGATTGACGATGGCTTGCGCGACAAGATCGCGCTGTTCACCGATGTGGACAAGCGCGCCGTGGTGCCGCTCGAAACGGCGGCGAGCATCTACAACGTGCCGCTCATTCTCGAAGAATTGGGACTGGGCAATCTGATCGTCGAACGGCTGGGTTTGCCGCCGCGCGATCCGGCGCTCACCACTTGGCGCGCGCTCGTGCAACGCATCGCCGCGCCGAAAACGTCCATCCGCATCGCGATTGTCGGCAAATACGTCGAGTTGCCCGATGCCTACATGAGCGTCCGCGAAGCGTTGTTTCACGCCGGTTTGGAGCATGATCGCGCCATCGAAATTGATTGGATTCTGTCCGAAGACTTGGAGCGCAACAAGTCGTTCGACCGGTTGCAACACGCGGAGGGCATCATCGTGCCCGGTGGTTTCGGCGAGCGCGGCATCGAGGGCAAGATTTTGGCGGCGCGGCACGCGCGCACGCAACGCATCCCGTACCTGGGGCTCTGCTTGGGCATGCAAGTGATGTGCATCGAGTTGTTGCGGTTCGTCACCGAAAGCGACGAACCCAACTCGACCGAATTCGATCCCGCAACGCGTTACCCGGTGATCGATCTGATGGCGGAGCAACGCGGCGTCCAAGACCTGGGCGGCACAATGCGGCTGGGGCATTATCCGTGCCACCTCACCGCCGGCACGATTGCGGCGCGCGCGTATGGCACGGCGCAAATTTCCGAACGCCATCGGCATCGGTTCGAGTTCAACAACGCGTACCGCGATCTGCTCGCCGGCGCAGGCATGGTGTACAGCGGTCTCTCGCCCGATGGCGCGCTGGTCGAAATCGCGGAACTGCGCGATCATCCGTTCATGCTCGGCTCACAATTTCACCCCGAATTGAAATCGCGCCCGGATCGCCCGCATCCCTTGTTCAGCGAATTTGTGCGCGCGATCATTGCGTGCCGCGAAAAAACTCAACCGTAAACGCTTTTCAACCGAAAATGTCAAATTCAAGGGCGAGCCGCTGGCGCGCCCTTTTGCTTTGCCACACGCGTCGGAGCATCAGGAAATTTGACAAAATTGGCGACACGAATTATATTATCAAACAAAGTATGACATTATCAAACACAAAGACGCTCGATTGATATTGATTGTCGCCGCTTGGGTTTATCAAACAAGTGATGGCAATGGCGCCAGAATGTTGCGACAAGAGTTTCGAATTTGGTTCATGTAAAGCGAGGCAAAGATGACTCGGCAAGCGAATAGCGCGCGGAAAAAGATCGGCGCGTTGCAACGCGCGCTCGACATTTTGGGGTTGTTCGATGCGCGCACAGCGGAACTGGGCAACACCGAAATCGCAGATGCGCTCGGCTTGCACAAGAGCACGGTTGCCGGTTTGATCTACACGCTTGAAGCGAACGGGTACCTCGAACAAAACCCAGCGACCCGCAAATATCGGCTCGGCTTGAAATTGCTCGAGCGCGCGTCTATCTTGCTCAACCATCTTGAACTGCGCCAAACAGCGCGCCCGCACCTGGAAGCGTTGCGGAATGTGTGCAATGAAAGCGTGAACCTGGGTGTGCAAGACGGCGCGGACGTGGTGTACATCGAACGGATTTTGGGCAGTCATGCGTTGGGGATGCGCTCCGAGGTGGGCAAGCGCACCCTGTTGCACAGCACGGCGCTGGGCAAGGCACTTTTGGCATGGTTGCCCCCCGCTGAATTGCCGGGTATCGTCGCCGAGTTGAAATTTCAACCGGTGACGGCAAAAACAATTCTGGATCCGGCGCGGTACATTCAAAGTTTGCACGAAACGCGCGCGCGCGGGTTTGCGATTGACGACGAGGAAAATGAAATCGGCGGGCGGTGCGTCGCCGCACCCGTGTTCGATTACACGGGCAACCCCGTCGCGGCGGTTAGCGTGTCTATGCCGAGTCAACGCGCGTCCGATGCGACGCTGGCGCAGATCGGCGAGCGCGTGCGCGAAACGGCGCGCGCCATTTCGTACAGTCTGGGGTATCTGCCCAAACCGTTTTAACCCGCGAGAATTTTACAGACAAATATTTAGCCGGTGCAAGGGCGCATCTGCAACCAACATTAATCCTATAAAGGAGGCAACATGCTCAACATCAAGGTGTGCCAATGCGTGGGCGTTTGGCTTGCCATTGCGGTTTCTGCTGTGCTCGTGGCGATGATTCTGCCTTAATCGTGACGCGGATAGTCTTTTCGAAATGCAAGTCGGACAGTGTAGTCCGGCTTGCGCTTTTTAAGCGGTCGCATTGACGCGACGATTTACACATTCAAACGGATTCAAGACACCTGTCCCGTGCATTCCCGGGTCTTGCGCTTTACGATCCAAACGTCTGAAAATCCACAAGGGGAAAGGAGTTTTCCGATGGCGTATTTTGAAACAGTGCCCAGCAAACCTGGGGTCAACGTCCCGCCGTCCAACCCATTCAAATTGCTGGACTTGGGCTATCTCGTTTTGGGCGATGGCGAGAAATTTCAAGCGGCGACCGGCAACCGTGAAGTGCTCGCCGTGGCGCTGGGCGGCAAGGCGACGTTCGTCGTCGGCGACAAGACGTTTGCCAATGTCGGCGGGCGCGCCAATGTGTTTGCCGGCAAACCGCACTCGGTCTATCTGCCGTGCGGCGCAAATTACACGATCACGGCGCACGGCGCGGCGCAGTTCGCGCTCGTCAGCGCGCCGAGCGAATTGCAGACCACGCCCTACGTGATCGCTCCCGAGCGCGTCGCCAGCGGCGTGTGGGGCGCGGCGAATTTTTCGCGCAACTATCACCAAATCCTCACGCTCGCCAGCCAACCGGATTTGCCGGCGCAACGCTTGATCGTCGGCGAAACGTTTACCCCGTCGGGAAATTGGAGCACGTTCCCGCCGCACCGCCACGAGCAAGACGATTTGCCGCGCGAAGCGTACCACGAAGAAGTGTACTTTTTCAAAGTCAGTCCCGCCGATGGTTTCGGCATGACGCGTTATTACAATGGCACGGTAGACACAGGGTACATCATCCGCGACAATACGGTGTTGATGGCGCCCAACGGGTACCACACCGTCGTCAGCGCGCCGGGGTACACGACGTACTATTTGTGGGCGCTCGCCGGCAATCACCGCATCCAAGCCACCGCCGACGATCCGGCGCTTGCCTGGGTCTCGCGCACCGTGCCGATGTTGAAGGCGTTGGGACATTAACGTAAAGCGTAAAACGTAAAGCGTAATAATTCCGTTTCACGTTTTACTTTTTACGCTTTACGTTCTCGAACCGCGGAGGGATAGATGATTCTGGAACAATTCCAATTGAACGGCAAAGTCGCGCTCGTGACCGGCGCGGCGCAAGGGTTGGGGCAAGGGTACGCGCTTGCGCTCGCCGAAGCCGGCGCAGATATTGCGGCGTTGGATCGCGCGGACGTGACCGCAACGGCGCAAGCCGTCGCCGCGTTGGGGCGACGTTGCGTCGCGCTCAAATGCGATCTGCGCGAGGCGACCGTTGCGGAGCTCAATCAAATCGTCGGCGATGTGGTCGCGCAGTTGGGGCGGCTCGACATTCTCGTGAACAATGCCGGCATCATTCGCCGCGCGCCCGCGCTCGAATTTAGCGAAAAGGACTGGGACGACGTGCTCCAGATCAATTTGCGTGCGGTCTTTTTCTTTTCGCAAGCGGCGGCGCGGGTCATGGTTCCGCAAGGCGGCGGCAAGATCATCAACGTTGCCTCGATGCTGTCGTTCCAGGGCGGCATCCTCGTGCCCTCGTACACCGCGGCGAAAAGCGGCGTCGCCGGCATCACGCGCGCGCTGGCAAACGAGTGGGCGAAGCACAACATCAACGTCAACGCGATTGCGCCCGGCTATATGGCGACGGACAATACCGCGCCGATTCGCGCCGACGCGAACCGCAACCAATCCATCCTCGACCGGATTCCGGCGGGACGCTGGGGCACGCCGGATGATCTGCGCGGCATCGTCGTCTTTCTCGCCTCGGCGGCGTCGAATTACATGCACGGCTCGCTTGTGACGGTGGACGGCGGCTGGCTGACGCGGTAGCGAAATAGCAAGTCGGGTAAATTTGTTCCGTAGGGGCGAGCCAATGGCTCGCCTCTGTAAATTATACCGTCTTGGACAAACCGCCGTTTCGTCAAAAGGAGACTTGCGATGAGCGATCTCGAAGGTCAGTTTTTCGTGACGTTTTTGTGCGGCGCGGCGCAACTCGTCGGCGGCGTGTACTTGGGACTGGGCATCAAACAATTGCTCGCGCGCCAACCGCACGCGTTTGCCGGGATCGGGCTGGGCATGTTTTGGGGCGGCGTGCCAACGCTGATGAGTGCGCTGTTCTTGTTCAACAGCAATCGCGGATTGTTCGCGCTCGGCGTCGCGCTCTGGCTCGGCGTCGCGCTTCTCCGCGTCATCGTGCCGGACGGATTGATCGCCAGCATCGGCAGTGGCACGATTGTCGCCGTGGTGATCGGACTGGCGGTTACACCGGTCGGCGTGCTAGTGCTGATCGAATCTATTCGCCGCAACCAAGAAGTCTTGTTCGGCATTTTGTTCGGCGGGTGCTGGTCATTCGTCGGCTTTGGTTTTTTGAGCGCAGGGCTGGGAGCGTTGTTGCGCGGCAAGCCGTTGCATTTGCGCCCCGATGGGCGCGGCGGCAACACGCTCGTTTCAACAGATGAGTTAGACGCGGAGGATTCCGCGCCCAAACCCAAACGTAAGAAAAAGGTAAAGAATCAGGGTTGACAGGGTTTGGGCTATTGACAATCACGGCGCACCTGGCGACAATCACACACGAAACTTTTTACGCAACTCGCGCGTAATAGTTAGTGTAACGACAGCGGTGGGCTTCCCCTCTGCCGTTACCTAGAATAGGTGATTCTGTGCGCCAAAGATTTCCACCGCCGGCTCAACCGCCCCCGCCCCAGCCCGAAGCCAAACCACCCGCCCCGTCGCGGCTCAAGGTCTGGCGCGAACGCGCCACGCGCTTGTATCAGCGTTCGCGCGGCGTGTTGCTTGTCGGATCGTTCTTTCTGATCGCCCTCGTCACCACCGTGCTCTACGACGCCACCAAGCCACCACCTCAGCGCTTGACCCAGCGCGACATTAACGCCGCCGTCGCCCGCGCGATGGCATCCGCCACTCCGCCCCCCGCCCTGGCTTCGCTGATCTATGACGTGATCGAACCCTCGCTTGTCCGCATCGAAGCGCAAACTGCAAAGGACGACAAAAAAGTTTCCACCGGCACCGGCACGGTGATTGACGACGAAGGACACATTCTCTCCAGTCTCCACATTGTAGACAAGGCGACCAAGATCGTCGTGACGTTTTACGACGGCTCCGAGTCTGCCGCCGAGATTGTCGCCCAGCAACCGGAAAACGACATTGTGGTTTTGCAACCGTACGAATTGCCGGACAATCTCGTGCCGGCGACGCTGGGTAGCCCCGGCATGTTGCGCGTCGGCGACGAAGCGATTGTGGTGGGACATCCGTTCGGGATCACCAACTCGTTGTCCGCCGGCGTCATTTCCGGTTTGCATCGCAATTTCAAATCGCCGAAAACCGGCGCAACCCTGCGCGACCTGATCCAATTCGACGCGGCGGCAAATCCCGGCAATTCCGGCGGACCCCTACTCAACCGCTACGGCGAAGTCGTCGGCGTTGTCACCGCGTTATTGAATCCCACCGAGCAAGAAGTGTTTATCGGGATCGGCTTTGCCGTGCCCATTGAAACGGCGGCGGCGGCGATGGGCTCACCCCCGTATTGATTTCAGATTTTGAATGGCTGATCGAAAATTCCTCCCGTGAATCTGTGACTGAATGGAGAAAACAATGGCAGACGAAATCAAATTCCATAGACCCGAAGACGCGCCGCTGATGGAGCAGGTGCTGTACCAAGTCAAAAAAGTGATCGTCGGGCAAGACCATTTACTGGAACGCGTGCTCGTGGCGATCCTGTCCCAGGGGCATTTGCTCGTCGAAGGCGTGCCAGGGCTGGCGAAAACATTGACGATCAAGACGCTGGCGGAAGCGGTGCAAGGCACGTTCAAGCGCATCCAGTTCACGCCCGATCTCGTGCCCGCCGATTTGGTCGGCACGCGCATCTACAACCAAAAGACCGGCGAGTTTGCCACATCGCTCGGACCGGTGTTCACCAACCTGTTGCTCGCCGACGAGATCAACCGCGCGCCCGCCAAAGTGCAAAGCGCGCTCCTCGAAGTGATGCAAGAACGCCAGGTGACGATTGGCGGCGAAACGTACCGCGTCCCCGAACCGTTCCTCGTCATGGCGACGCAAAACCCAATTGAAACCGAAGGCACGTATCCCCTGCCCGAAGCGCAGGTGGATCGTTTTATGATGAAAGTCCTCGTGGACTATCCCAGCGAGACGGACGAATTTGTGATCGTCGAGCGGATGACCGGCACGCTCGCGGCGGTCACACCCGTCGTCACGACCCAGCAATTGATCGCGTTGCGCCGCGAAGTCGAAAAAGTCTACGTCGATCCGTCGCTGATCGAGTACGCGGTGAAATTGGCGACGGCGACACGCGAGCCGGATCGCTTTGGCATTCGCAACGTCGCGCAGTACATCATGTACGGCACGAGTCCGCGCGCCTCGATCAACTTGATCGTCACCGCGCGCGCGCTGGCGTTCGTGCGCGGGCGCACGTATGTCCTGCCGCAAGATATTCTCGACATGGCGTTCGACGTGATGCGCCACCGCCTCGTGCTGTCGTACGAAGCGCTGTCCGACGGCGTCAACAGCGACTCGGTCTTGAAACAGATCATCCAAAATATCGCCGTGCCCTCCACGCCGTTGCAAACGCACGTCAAGTTGAACGTCCCGGCGAACTGAGCAAACTCATGGCAACTGAAATGACGATGCCACCCCGCCGCGTCACTTCGCCCGAAAAAATTCTCCAGCGCCTTGACTGGACGGTGATTCGCCGGCTTGATGGTTTGTTGCAAGGCGATTACCGCACACTCTTCCTGGGTTTCGGGCTGGACCTGGCGGACTTGCGCGAGTACCAATTCAGCGACGACATTCGCTACATTGATTGGAATGTCACCGCGCGGATGCAAACGCCGTACATCCGCCAGTACGTCGAAGACCGCGAAGTGACCGCGTGGTTTCTGCTCGACCTGAGTCCCTCGGTAGATTTCGGCACGGTGCACACCCTCAAGCGCAACATGCTCGTAGATTTCGTGACCGTGTTGGCGCGGCTCCTCACGCGGCACGGCAATCGCGTCGGCGCGATTTTTTACAGCGGCAAGGTCGAGCAGGTGATTCCGCCGAAAAGCGGCAAGCACCAAGTTTTGCGAATGCTCAAGGACTTGACCGAGCAACCGCATCTCAAGCGCGCGCCCTTTACCGATCTGACGACATTGCTCGAAACCGGTTTGCGTTCGATTCGGCGGCGGTCGCTCGTGTTCATCATTTCCGATTTCATCAGCGCGCCGGGCTGGGACAAGCCGCTGGGTGTGCTGACGCAACGCCACGAAGTCCTGGCGATCCGGCTGACCGATCCGCGCGAGATTGACATCCCCGACATTGGACCCATCATCTTTGAGGATTCCGAAACCGGCGAGCAGTTGTACGTGGACACGCACGACAAGAAATTTCGCCAACGCTTTAATGCGGCGGCACAGCGGCGCGAGTACGAAATTGACGTGCACTTTAGGCGCACCGGCGTAGACGTGCTGTCGCTTTCAACCGAAGATGATCTCGTCAAGGCAATCGTGCGCCACGCCATTGCGCGCAAAGCCCGCAAAGCATCGCCCGCGTCGTTTGCGAAATAGCGCGCGGGCAAACGTTGCCCCTAACAATTCCTTCGCCGAATTTTTTCCGTCCGATTTTTATCCGCGAATTACGCGAATCTCGCGAATAAAAAATAAAATTAGCGCAGATTCGCGTTATTCGCGGATCGTTTTTTGGGGTTTGCGGATGATTTGATCTGCGCTCGTCCGCGCTCGTCTGTGTCCAATCCGATGAATTGGCTTTCGGCTTGTCCGAGTGAGGTGGAGATATGGAATTTCAGTGGGTTCAAGTTTTGTGGTTGTTACTCCTCGTGCCGGCGCTGATTGCGGCGTACGTGATCGCACAACGCCGGCGGCAACAATACGCGTTGCGTTACGCCAGTCTCTCGCTCGTGAAAGAAGCGCTGGGCAGAGGGCCCGGCATTCGCCGGCATATTCCGCCGATCCTGTTTCTGCTCGGTCTCACGATCCTGATCTTGGCGATGGCGCGCCCCAGCGCGACGGTGATGTTGCCCTCGCAACAAGGCACGGTGATCTTGACGGTGGATGTTTCGGGCAGTATGGCGGCGACCGACATGAAACCGAACCGGCTCGAAGCCGCCAAAGTCGCCGCGCGCTCGTTCGTCGAGAAACAGCCGCCGAATGTTCGCATCGGCATCGTTTCGTTCACCGACAACGCCGCAATTGTCCAGGCGCCGACGACGGATCGCGAAGCGATCCTCGCCGCGATCAACCGGATGCAACCGCAACGCGGCACCGCTATCGGGCGCGGCATTCTCACTTCGCTCGACGCGATCTTTGAGCCGACACAACCGCCGGCGCAACCGCAACCTGGGTATGGTCCGGGCGGCTTTGGCAGACCCGGCGGTTACGGGGCTGACCAGTTCGCTCCGCCCGCGCCGACGATCACGCCGACCCCGATGCCGCGCGGCGAGTTTTCGCCGGCAATCGTCGTGCTGTTGAGCGACGGCGAAAGCAACGTGGGACCGCGCCCGCTCGATGTCGTCGAGCAAGCGGTGAATCGCGGCGTGCGGGTGCACACGGTTGGCATCGGCGATCCGGCGGGCACGATCTTGCAAGTGCAAGGGCGTTCGGTGCGCGTCCGGCTCGACGAAGACACGATGAAAAAAATCTCGCAACAAACGATGGCGAATTATTACCGCGCCGACACAGAATCGGATCTAAAAACGGTGTACGACAACCTCAGCACGCGCTTGACGTTCCAAGCGCAAAAGACCGAACTGACCGCGATCTTTGCGGCGGTGGCGGGAGTTGTCCTGATGTTCGCCGGCGCGCTCTCGTTGCTGTGGTTCAACCGATTGCCGTAGCGTCTGCGTAATTTGTGCAATCGCCAAATCAGAATATAATCACGCCGGAAGGCAAGCGGAGAAGCGCGACGTTCTCCGCTTTTTTAATGATCGCAATGTCCCACCGATTTTTCCGGCGTCCGAAAAACAAATTCTCGCCATGCGGCTTACTCGTGGGCGCGTTCGCGTTGTTATTTTTCACGAGCGCGGCGTTTGCGTTTCAACCGGACGTGCCACAACCGAATGCGCCGCGCGCGCCGGTGCTCCTGCTCACGCCGGAACGTTTTGCCGTTGCGCCACCCGCGCCCACCCGCAGCGCCTCCACGCGCGAGCCGCGCGCCGAGGTCTCCGAGGCGATGATCGCCGAGGATTCGGTGTTCGACGCGTTGCTCACCCCCTTTGTTGCCGAGACGAAACGCCGCCGCGCCGAAATGGCGCGCACCGATCCGGACTTGCTCCTGCGCATTGATCCGGTGCTGAACGAGGGGCGCATTAACTTTTTGCTGTTTGGGTACGGCGAAACACACGAGCCGCCGTTCACCGAACGCGCATTCATCGGCTCGCACACGATCATTTCGTACCATCTGCGCGCACGGCAAGCCGACATCATTTCGTTCACACACGACATTCGCGCGCCCGAGGTCGAGCGCGAACTGGCAAAACGGAGCGAGGCGAAGATCACCGCGGCGCGCATTGACAGCGCGTACCCCGTCGGCGGGTTTCGCCTGCAACGCAAGATGATGGAAGACGCAACCGGCCTGGCGATTGATTTTCAGGTCGCATTCAAAGATGCGGCGCTGGCGCGATTTGTGGACAAGGTATTTGAAGGCGTCACGGTGGACGCGCCGATGGAATTTGACGTGCACCCGTTTTATCTCGACGGCGTAAAATATCCGGGCGGGCATTTTTCCCAGGGTGTCCAGAAATTGACCGGCACCCAAGTGATCCAGTTTATCAAAACCGTGCCGGTCGCCGAAGGGTTGTACGATCCGATGATCGAACACAACGCGCGCAAGTCGTACGTTTTCGCGGGGTTGCTCCAGGCACTCACCGAAAATTATGCAGATCGCGGATTGTGGTTGCGCGGCTCGGCGTTCGCCGCGAGCGAATACCTCAGCGGCGCAGTCGCGTTCGATTTCGATCCGCTCGCACTAGTGGTGAACAACATCGGGCGCACTTTGCCGCGTTTGAAAAAATCCCTCGCGGCAGATTCCGCCGGTGCATTGACCTTGCCGAAAATCAACCAGTCCAAATACATCGTTGATCCGGCGCACGGCGACGGCGGCGTGCAGTGGGTCAACGCCAACGCGGCAGTCAACCCAATTACGCAAAAAGATATTGACGCCGGCATTTATCCGACGCTGGCAATGGAAGTGCCGTACACCGCCAACCCGTACGGCGACCTCGTGACCGGGTATTGGGGGTCAGTGCGCGCGCTCGTGCGCGAAACGTTGCTGG
>CAIKBD010000106.1 GCA_903825565.1 uncultured Anaerolineales bacterium
CGGCGTTTTGCGCGCGCTGGCGGTTGCCGGCGCGGTGATGACGGCGGCAAGTGCATTGACCCTCCCGATTGCCTTGCATTGGTGGTTTTCGCCGGGCAAGCAATTCCTGTGGGGCTTGCTGTTCTGGGGCTTGGATATTGCCGTGCTGGGTCTCAATTCGATTCTCGCCTATGCGCTGGCAATCGGCGGCGTTGACGGTTTCTTAGCGTCTTGGCGCGAACTCTCGCCGGCGACGCCCCTACTTGCGGTTATCGGCTGGGGCATTGCGTTTCTGCTAGACCAATCGCACGCCACCCGGCACGCCGAACTCGAAATGCAAGCCGACCTGAACGAGATTTACGCCGAACGCAAACGGCAAGCGGCAAAATCTGACGCGGTGTATTCCGTACTGTTGGACAGTGCGATTGACGACGCGCGCGAGTACGCCGAAAAATTGGGCGGGCGCAAGATGACGACGCCCCCCGTATCGGCACGCGCGGCAACGCCCCCCAGTGAGACGAACACGACCGCGCCGACTGCGAAAGCGGACGCGCCCAAGCCGAAGGCAACGCCCCCCGTAACGGCACAAGTGGAAAGCGAACCCGAACCCGAACCAATCGCAATGATTGTGAAGACGCGCAAGCCGAAGGTCAACGCGAACGGCAACGGCAACGGCAACGGCGCGGCAAGCCCTTTCGAGTAAACGCCGATGTGACGATGCGCGCCGCGCACGCACGGCAAACGCTCCCGGTTGTGTTGGCACGCTGGCGGCGCGAAGTGCAAAAGCGCGGGCGGTACTGGCAATGGCGCACAGGGCGCGGCGCGCATCGGCAAGCACGGTACGGCGGCAAGTGGGACACTCTACCAGAGGAAAGGAAAAATCAGTATGCGGAAAATGCAAAACGGTATCACGCCCGAAAAGCGCGCGCGGCGCAAACGCACGCAAGCCCCTGTAACGGCACAGGACGCCTTGATGATGCTCGAATCGGCGGTGAGTTATTGCCAGTCGGCGGGGCTGTGTGTGCAAGCGGCGAATAGCAAGGATGGGATGCTGGGGCTATTCATTCCGAACGCGCATTACATCGTAACGGATAACGGCACGCGCGCGGCGTTTCGTTTGGGTGAGTTGCCCGGCGAACGCGACTATGCCGGGCGCACGCTTGCCGAACCCTTGCCCGCATAGCGGGCGGGTCATCGGAACCGTGTCGGAAATTTCCGACAAATTACGCTTGCCGAACCCTTGCCCGCATAGCGGGCGGGCGCGTATCGGCACACATCACACGACGAAAGGAAAAAATGAAACTTGATTTATCGGAAATTCCAAACGACGATAGGGTATTGACCTCGCGCCGCTGGGTGCAAATGAAACTGCGTGAGTGTGGCGACCCGGTTGTAGCGCGCCGCACAGATAACTACATCATCGTTCGTTTCCGTGACGGCTCAACGGCTAACGTACCCTACGAGGCAATTGGCGAATAGCGGCGTATCGGCACACGCGCCGGGCAAGCATCGCAGACCATATCGGCACAATGCCCGGCGCGTATCGGCACACGAATAACGATTCGATTGCCGGCTTCCACTTGTGCGGATACGCCCGGCAATCCATTTCGATTATCGGCACACGGCGAACGGTTGCCCCACGCGCGCGTGGGTGGAATTAGTAAAATCACGAACACGACGAAAGGACAAGGCAATGAGTAAACGAGCGGCGATATATTTGCGAGTCTCTACCGACGAACAACGCGAATCGGGTTATGGTTTAGTCGGTCAATTCAATGAGTGTATCGAATACGTCAAGCGACTTGGTTATCAAATCGTCGGCGATACGTCCTACAAACTCGAAGGCGGCAAACTCATTGCGTCAACGGACGCCGACGCAATCCCGGCGTTAGTCGAGGACTATACCGGCTTTTCGCGGTTTGACGACCGACCGGCGGGTAAGCAACTTATGGCGATGCTGAAAGAACGCCAAGCCGATGCTGTTATCGCGGCGCGGGTTGACCGGATTGCGCGCGATTCTCTTGAGGCGCGCATTGCGGCGCGCACTTGGCTAAAAACTGGGATTGAATTGCACACGGCGAAAAATGGCAGAATCACGAATGACAACGATATTGTATTCTTGATTGAAACCTGGCAGGGGCAAGAGGACTATACCAAAATCGTCAAGAATTTGCGCGACGGGCGCAATAACAAGGCGAAGGGCGGCAAGGTTGTGGGTTGCAGTCGCGCGCCATTCGGTTATCGTTTCATCCGCGACGCCAAACTCAAGATTATCGGGATTGAAATATACGAACCCGAAGCCAAAATTGTGCGGTTTGCGTTTTTGTGGTACACTCACGGCGTTGAAGGCGGCAAACCGTTGTCTTTCGTGGGTATTGCGGCGCATCTAACCGATATGGATATTCCCTCGCCCAGACAGAATTCAAAAGGGCGCGTATACAAACCTACGACGTGGTTTGCGTCAACAGTAAAACATATAATTGCCAACGAAACCTACTGCGGCAAATGGCATTATTGCAAAATGACCAAGCGCAAAGTAGGCGACCATTGGACTTTTCACCGTCGTGACAAATCTGAACAAATCGCCGTTGACGTGCCGGCAATAATTGACCGTGAGATGTGGGAGCGTGCACAAGCGAGAAGGGAATACAACGCGAAGATGTCAAAACGGAATTGCAAGCGAGATTACCTATTGCGTGGAAGGGTGCGCTGTGGCTGTGGTAGGGCTATGGTGGGAACTACAACGCGGAACAAGGTAGGCACGGAATATCATTACTACATTTGCGATGAGGGACACGAGCAGAATATCGCGCGTCAAAAATTATGTGCCGAAAAAATGGTACGCTGTGAACGATTAGACAGTTTCGCGTGGGAAAGCATCAAAGAACTATTCGCTGACCCTGACCGGCTTTGGGCAGAATTGAAGCGCGCGCAACAAGACGAACTAACCGCCCAAGACCCTAAACGCGATGAACTCAAAGCCGTCGAGGATTTTATCGCGCAATGCGACGCCGAAGCCGACGAAATCGCGGCGACGATGCGAATAGCCAAAGGCAGGGTAGGGGAGCGCGTCCAAAAGCAACAGGATGATTTGAACGCGCGGCTAGAAGGATACCACAAACGGCGCGGCGAACTCATTGCCGAACTTGGTGCGCGGCACTTGACGGATAATGCAATCGGGGACGTGATTAAATATGCACAGGACGTGCGAACCGGAATTGAGCAGGCAGATTTTGAGACCAAGCAGAGGATATTTGAACTACTCGATGTGCAAGTGGCTGTCAAGGATGGGCAAGCACGTGTCTCTTGCGTGATTGCATCCAATACCTCTTGTTGTATACTGGAACTAATCCACACGCGTAAACTAAAGAATTCATGCATCTCAAACATCTCGAACTACATGGCTTTAAGACTTTTGCCAATCATACCGATTTTATTTTCGATCTCGGCGTGACTGCGATTGTCGGACCAAACGGCTCCGGCAAAAGCAACGTTGCCGATGCGGTGCGCTGGGTGATGGGCGAGCAATCGTACAGCGAATTGCGCGTCAAGAAAACCGAGGATGTGATTTTTACCGGTAGCGCAACACGTCCCCGCATGGGCATGGCAGAAGTCACGCTCACGCTAGAAAACCCCGATCCTTGGCTCGGCGAGCAACCCACCGAAAGCGCGGCGGAAAAAACCGGCGCGAAGGTGGATGTCGTCGCCGAACTCTTGCGTTCGAATCCCTCCGAAGTCACCATCGGCCGCCGCGCGTTTCGCGACGGTGGCAACGAGTATTACCTCAACGGCGCGCGCGCCCGGCTCCGCGATATTTTCGAACTGCTCGCGCGCTGGGGCTTGGCGAAAAACACTTACGCCGTGATTGGGCAGGGCTTGGTGGATCAGGCGCTGTCGTTGCGCCCCGAAGAACGTCGCGCGCTGTTTGAGGAAGCCGCTGGCATCGGCATGTATCAATCGAAACGCCAGAACGCGCTCGACAAACTGGCGGAGACGCAGCAAAATCTGCTGCGCGTCAACGACATCATCAACGAAATTTCGCCGCGCCTGCCCGCACTCGCGCGCCAAGCCGACCGCGCGCGCAATTACGATGGCGTCGTCAAAGCGCTCGACGAAAAATTGCGGCTATGGTACGCGCACCAATGGGCGCACGCGCAAAACGTCGCGCAAGAAACCAGCGCGCGCGAAAAGCACACGCGTGAAACGCTGACCACGCGCAAAGCCGGCGTGCAAGGATTGGCGGCGCAACTCGCGCAGTTGCGTCGGCAGGGCCAGGAATTGCGCGCGCAACTCGCCGAAGCGCGCCGCGTGCGGATGCAACTCGAACAACGCCACGCCAATCTCACGCGCGAACTCGCCGTGCTCGACGAGCGCCTGCGGCTCACGACCCAGCAACGCGACGAAGCCGCCGCAGAAATCGCCGCGTTGCACGAATCGAAACGCGCGCAAGAGCAACACATTCAAGACGCGGCGCGCGAACGACAACGCCAAGAGGACGCGCGCAATCGCCAAGCGGCGCAACTTGCCGCCGCCGAAAAAAACTTGCGCGATCTGGAACAGCGTGCGACGCGCGCCGAGACCTTGCTCGAAGAGAGCCAGCCGGAAATTCGCAAGTTGGCGCAACGCCTCGCCGCGCTCAAAGCGCACCTGGGAATTTACGAAGAGGGCTTGCGGCATGCCGCCGCGCTCAGCGTGCAGGCGGACGCGCTCACCTCGCTCGAATTCAAACGCGCCGAAGCGGAACGCGCGGTTGAACAGGCGCGCGCGCAAATCACCGAACTGCGCGCCGCGCTCACGATTGCCGAGCGCGATGTTGCCTCCGCCCGCGCCGAAGAAAAATCCGCGCAGGGCGCGCTCGCGCAATGGGACACGCAAATCGCGTCGCGCACTCGGCGCGCCGAGGCGGTCACGCGCGAACTCGACGCGGCGCAGAGCAAGCGCGATCAACTGCTCACGCGGGTCAATGACTCGGCGCGCGCGCTCGCGCAAAACGATGAAGGCGTCGCGCCGACCGAAGCGCAACTTGCCGATCTCGAAACGATGCAGATCGAGTTGGAGGAAGAGGAATCGCGCGGGCGCACGCATCTCGCCGAATTTGAAGAGGCGCACAATCGCGCGGTGCTGGATGCGGAGCGCAGTCGCGCCGAGATCAAGCGACTGCAAACGGAAATCGAGGACGACTTGGCGAGCGGGCGCATCGTGTCCCAGGTCAAACTCGTCGAGGGCGAAAATGGCATTGCCAGCCGCGAGACTGCCATCGTGCTGACCGCGCACACGCCCCAGCAAATGCAACTGCAAATGGGCGATGCGCCGCCGCCACCGCAACAACTGCGTTTGCAACTCGGCGATGAGATCATCACCCTGCCGGTGGTGATGGACATTCCCGACGATCTCGAAAAAGATATTCGCCGCGTGCGGAATCAGTTGAAATATATGGGCACGGTGAATCCGAATGCGCCGCAAGAGTACGACGAGTTGAAAGCGCGGCACACGTTTTTGACCGAGCAGGCGAGCGATGCGCAACACGCCATCGAAAAATTGAACACGGCGATTGCCGAACTCGACGCGATCATGCGGCAAAAATTCCAAGAGACGTTCAAAGCGGTCAGCGTCGAGTTTACCAAATTTTTCACGCTGTTGTTCAACGGCGGCACGGCGCGGCTGGAACTGACCGACCCGGAAAATATTACCCAGACCGGGATTGACGTGACGGCGAAACCGCCGGGCAAACGTGCGGCGCACCTGGCGATGCTGTCCGGCGGCGAGCGCGCGCTGACGGCGACGGCGTTGCTGTTCGCGATCCTCAAAGTGTCGCCCACGCCGTTCTGCGTGCTCGACGAAGTGGACGCCGCGCTCGACGAGGCGAA
>CAIKBD010000107.1 GCA_903825565.1 uncultured Anaerolineales bacterium
GACGATTACGACGGTTGCGCCGGGCACGCCGGCGTATTCCAGTCCCGAGCAGGTGTTGAGCCGCCCGCTCGACTATCGCACCGACATTTACAGTTTCGGCATCGTGCTGTACGAAATGGCAACGGGGCAACGCCCGTTCAACGGCGACACCGCGCCGGAGACGTTAGCCAGCACGACCGAGCGGATTCGCTGGGAGCAGGTGAAGGGCGCGCCCGCCGATCCGTGCCGACTGAACCCAGGATTGCCGCTGGAGGTGGCGCGGGTGATCGGGCGGGCGATGCTGAAGGAACCGCGCGCGCGCTGGCAAGTGGTGAGTGAGATGGCGGCGGCGTTCGAGCGGGCGAGCGCGAGAATGGTGAATGACATTCCGTCGAGTCCAACCTTGGCAAGTTGGAAACAGGCGGGCGTCCAAGTGGTAGACCGGTTTGAATGGAAACCGCCCGTTCAAGAACCGCGCAAGGAACCGGTTGCGCCGGTGCAACCGGCGGCGCGTCCCACCACGCGCGGAATGACGATGGCACAGTGGGGCGCATTGACGGTGTTGGCGGCGGCGGTGATAGTCGTGATGGCGCAAGCATTTTCGATTTGGTCGGACGTGCGGATGCAAGCGGCAGAGGCAACGGCGATTGCAAAAATCAACGCAACGATGACGGCACAAACGGTGGCGACGATGAATGCACAAACACGCGCGACAAGTACAGCCCGCGCACAGGCAGAAGCAACAGCAACGGTGCAATCCATCAACACGCTTGCACAGAAAACCAAGCGCGTATTTGGACCCGTTAGTGGAACACTGGAAAATCCCGAGTCAGGTTATATTATGGTTCGACGCTTGGACGAAGACTTGCGGAATTTTGTTGCCGAAGTTCATTTTTTCAATCCCAACTATAGTTCCTCCTGGGCTAACAATAGTCCCGACTGGGATTATGGCTTTGGCTTTAGGGATACAGGAAGGAATGAACAGTATCGCTTATTTCTTAGGTCAGGTGGCACCTGGAATTTTAAGCTTGCAATATATCCCAATCAGAGCTTAACATTCAAAAATATTTCGGACGGAAGGATCGAGAACTTGGATTTGCACGCAAATGGATCGAATCGTCTTCGACTCGTGGTCAAAGACAAGTCGGCTTTCTTCTTCGTGAATGATGTTTTTATTTCGATGTTGGACGCTTCGGATAAAATCGCATATGGAGATGTTTGGATTGGCACAAGCTCTCGAGGTGCTTACGGGACGTCGATTCGTTATGAAGCGTTTGTGGTTGGCTCACTTGATTGATTTCAAGCAACAAACATTTTTCGGGAGAATCTCTATGACCCCACGTCAACTTTCAATCCTCATCGCGCTTGGCGCGCTCAACCTCATCGTGCTGTGCGTTCTCGCGAGCGTCCTGCTTCCGCGCGCGGACACGCCCGCGTCGCCCACCGTCGCCGCGCTCGCCACGCCCACCGTCACGCCCACGCTCACGCCCACGCCGGAGCCGCCGCTCATTTTTCCCGACATCATTCCCATCACGCGCCCCGTCAACACTGTCTTCATCCTCGACGCATCGGGCAGTATGACGAGCCGCATCGCCGGGCGTCCCAAAATGGACATCGCCAAAGACGTGATGACGCAACTCGTCGAGAAACTGCCGGCGAATATCCGCGCGGGCATTCGCGTCTACGGCAAAAACTTTGGCGGCACCGATGCCGAGAGACCGCAGAGTTGTCAGGACATTGAACTGCTCGCGCCGCTGGGCGATCCGAACAAGGCAACTCTGATCGCGCGCGTGCGCGGCATCACCCCGCGCGGGTGGACGCCGATCTACGGTTCGCTGCTGAGCGCGAAAGACGATTTCATCGCGGGGCAGGACAACAACGTGGTGCTCGTGAGCGACGGGATCGAGACGTGCGGCGGCGATCCGTGCGCGGCCGCGAAGCAGTTGCGCGAGAGTGGCATTGCGCTGACGATTCATGTCGTGGGATTCGATGTGGACAATGCGACGCGCACGCAGTTGCAGTGTGTAGCGAATGCGGCGAGCGGACGGTATTACGATGCGAAGAACGGGCAGGAGTTGGCGAACGCGTTGAACAGCGCGGTGAACGCGGTGCAGCTTGCCGCGCCGGCAAAAGTGGCACTGCTGGCAACGGCGACACCAACGCCAACGCCGCTTCCGCTTCCGACGATGACGCGCACGCCGGTTCCGGTGCCGACGCGAACGGCGACGCGTGTTGTTTCACGCACGCCAACTACGATCCAAAGCATACAGACCTGCAGACCGGTTGACAACCTTTCTGCGATGTGCAACTTTGACGCCGTAATTGTAAACTATGGACACGCCAAATCCTCTACGCTTGGCGCACGCGATTGCCGTACAAATGAACTTGTAGATTTATTCGAGTACGATTTGGATGTCTCCAACGGATGGCGACCGCCACAGAGTCGTCCTATCGTGGGGCGCACCTATCATTTCGACAATGCTTTGCTTTTCATGGCAGACTATTCTCCCAAAAATCCATTGAGAAATCGCTATCTCGTCTTTATCGAAAGTCCGAACTTGCGCTATTCGGAAATTTCCAAGTGTCCGTAAGGACTTGAGGTAAACCCCATGCCTGATCTCATCGGCTACACCCTGCTCAACCGCTATCGCCTCGACGATCAAATCGGCGAGGGCGGGATGGCGCGCGTGTTTCGCGCGACGGATTTGCAACGCCACACCGTCGTCGCGATCAAAATTCTGCGCCAAGACCTCGCGGCGGATCGCGAGCTGGTGCGGCGGTTCCGCGCCGAGGCGCGCACGCTCGCGCAACTCGATCATTCCAACATCGTTCACTTGTACGATTTTGATCAGGACGATCAAATCGCGTTTATCGCGATGGAATTTATTGACGGTATGAATTTGAGCGAGCGGCTGAACAGGGCGAATGCACCGCTCGGCCCCAATGAGATTCGGAGCATCGCGCGACAGATCGGCGCGGCGCTCGCGCACGCGCACGCGCGCGGCGTCATCCACCGCGACGTGAAACCGGGAAACGTGATGCTGACCGCGACCGGGCGCGCGCTCCTCTCCGATTTCGGCATCGCAAAAATGGCGGACTCGGTGACGATCACAACCGTCGTGCCCGGCACACCCGCGTATTCCAGCCCCGAACAAGTGTTGAACCGTCCGCTCGACTATCGCACCGACATTTACAGTTTCGGCATCGTGCTGTACGAAATGGCGACAGGGCATCGCCCGTTCAGCGGCGATACTGCGCCGGAAACATTGGGCAGTACCGCGGACAAGGTGCGCTGGGAACATGCGCGCGCGCAACCGCCCGACCCGCGCCAGTTCAATCCCGATGTGCCGGTCGCAGTCGCGCAAATTATCTTGCGCGCGCTCGCCAAAGATCCGAACGCGCGCTGGCAATCCATCGCAGAAATGAGCGCGGCATTTGAATCGGCGTGCGCGGCGTGGCGCGGCGCAGAACAGCCGGAAACTGTAACCTGGGTTCCGCCAACGCGAAAAGGGAAAACACCCACCGATCATTCGGACAAATCCCCAGTGATTGCTCCGCCGCGCCCGGCGACTGCGCCCTGGGGTTTGCTGACGGTGCTCGCGGCAATCACCGTAGCGATTCTGATCGTGCCGCTCACATTCCTGGGAAATTTGGCCGCGCCGGCGGTCACACCAATTTCCCCTTCGCAACCCGAAACCATCACACCGAATCCACCGACGCCGGCTACAGCGCGCCCATCGCTCACGCCCACGGCGACACGCGCGATGATCACGTCCACGCCGCTTCCGCCGATCACGCCGACGCCCATCGGGCTGATCTTTTTCGACGATTTTGAGCGGCTGCGACAAGACGCGATTTGGCCCCAAATTCCACAGGCGCGGCAAGAGCAAGGTGTGTATCAGATCAACGATAGCCAAGCGAGCCGCCCGGCGTGGACAACCAGCCAGACCTTTGGCGATTTCATCTACGAAGTAGACGCGTGGAAGGTGGCGGGACCCGATGCGCCGCGCGGGTTTGGGGTTGTGCTGCGCGCGACGGTCACAGCGGAGGGTTACAACTACCTGGTCCTGCTCATTCGCGGCGACGCGAGTTACAGCGTCGGTCAAGTCGTTCGCAATCAGTGGCAACAACTGATCCCGTGGACGCCGGCAAGCGCGATCAAGGGCGCGGGGCAAACGAATCGGCTCAAGGTGGTTTGTCAAGGCACGCAGATCGTTTTTTACATCAACGATAGTCGGATCACAAACATTGCCAACGCGCCGAGCAGTCCAGGGTGGATTGGCGTTTTCGCGGACGCCGGGATTCACGCCGCGTTCGACAACGTGCGCGTGTTCATCATCCGTTAAGCGGATAAGCATTGATGCACAGGCGCGTGCGCTCACCCTGAATTTGTTCGAGCGGCAAATCTGTCAACCCACCCAACGCGCACACGAACGCGCGGTAGACGCTCGTCGTCGAATAATTCAAGGGTGTGATCGAGCGCGAGTGAGATTTCAGTCTGGTGTCCTAGCCAAAACCTTGCGCGCTTGGACGCCGATTTACCAAGAACGACGACTCAATCAGCGACGATGGTGAACGGACTATTCCGAAACTGAATAGGGCGCATAGCTTTCGTGGATTTTTGACAACCGGCGTTTTTGTTGTACTATATGCATCGAATATAGTTGCTCGGTTGCGGTTTTCGGAATGAAGAATCTCAGTTCTGACCGCCACTCGAAAAAAACGGTTTCGCCGAGAGAATTGGCTTATCTCCTGGCGGTAAATCGAGTTTGAACTTGGCTAGAGATTTCGAGGAGGTGAATCGGCGGCAATTGATCAGAAAAGTGAATCAAATTTTGCTCTGTGCAAACGTTACTTGCCGAGCAAACGCACTCGGCAGGATCAGATTATTGATAGTCAAAGGAGACGAGAATGCAGAAAAGATTTCTGAACATCAATGGTTCGAACAAAACGGTCATCGTCAGCCCCGACACTTCGCTCGCCGATGTCTTGCGCCGGCAAATGTTGCTCACCGGCACCAAGGTCTCGTGCAATGACGGACACTGCGGCGCGTGTTCGGTGATCGTGGATGGCAAGCTCACGCTCGCGTGCGTGACCAAGATGAGTCGTGTGCCGGATGGCGCCAAGATCGTGACGGTCGAAGGCATCGGCACGCCGGAAAAACCGCACCCCGTGCAACTCGCGCTCGTCGCGGCAGGCGCGGCGCAATGCGGTTTTTGCACACCTGGGTTTGTTGTTTCGATCAAAGCATTGCTCGATTCGAATCCCAGTCCGACGCGCGAGCAAGTGCGCGCGTGGTTCACGCAACATCACAACGCGTGCCGTTGCACCGGCTACAAGCCGATGGTGGACGCGGTGATGGAAGCCGCCAAAGTTTTGCGCGGCGAAGCGAAAAGTCAAGACCTGGAATTCAAAATGCCCGCCGATGGACAAATCTGGGGCAGTAAATATCCCCGACCAACGGCGATGGCGAAAGCGACTGGCACGCTGGATTACGGGCAAGACCTGGGTCTCAAGATGCCGCCCGGCACCTTGCAACTCGCACTTGTGCAAGCCAAGGTCTCGCACGCCAACATCATTTCGATTGACACCTCGGAAGCCGAAAAGATGCCCGGCGTATTCAAAGTTGTGACGCACAAGGATGTCAAAGGCAAAAACCGCATCACGGGTTTGATTACGTTCCCCACGAACAAGGGCGATGGCTGGGATCGTCCAATCCTCTGCGACAAAAAAGTGTTCCAGTACGGCGATGCGCTTGCGATTGTCTGCGCCGACACGATTGAGCAAGCGAAAGCGGCGGCAGAAAAAGTAAAGGTTCAACTCGAAGAGTTGCCCGCGTACATGAGCGCGCCGGCGGCAATGGCAGACGACGCCATCGAGATTCATCCTGGGACGCCGAACGTGTACTTTGAGCAAAAGATTGCCAAGGGCGGTGAAACGAAACCCGTTATGGAATCGGCGCCGTACGTCGTGCAAGGCAATTTCTATCTGCAACGCCAACCGCATCTCACGATTGAATCGGACATGGGCTTTGCGTATTACGATGAGGAAGGCCGTCTCACGATTCACTCGAAATCCATCGGCTTGTATTTGCACCTCTACATGATCGCCCCAGGTCTCGGCGTTGAGCCAGACAAGTTGCGCCTCGTGCAAAATCCGGCGGGTGGCACGTTCGGTTACAAATTCTCGCCGACGATGGAAGCCCTGCTCGGCGCGGCGTGTATCGCTACGAATCGTCCCGTGTATCTCGAATACGATTATCAACAATACATGCAATACACGGGCAAGCGTTCGCCGTTCTGGATCGACATGAAATTGGCGGCGGACAAGAACGGCAAGCTCGTTGCGATGGAAAGTGATTGGTCCGTGGATCACGGTCCGTACTCCGAGTTCGGCGATCTATTGACGTTGCGCGGCGCACAGTACATGGGCGCGGGCTATAACATCCCGAACATTCGCGGCATCGGTCGCACGGTCGCGACGAATCACGTGTGGGGTTCGGCGTTCCGCGCGTATGGTTCGCCACAAAGTTTCCTGGCTTCCGAAAGTCTCGTGGACATGCTCGCGGAAAAAGTCGGCATGGACCCACTCGAATTCCGCGCGCTGAATGCGTACAAACCTGGGGACACAACACCAACGGGTCAAACTCCCGAAGTGTTCCCGTTCAAGGACATGTTCGACAAACTCCGCCCGCTTTACAAAGAAGCCGTCGCGAAAGCGAAACGCGATTCGACACCCGAAAATAAAAAAGGTGTTGGCGTTTCGGTCGGCATCTATGGTTGCGGTCTCGATGGCACGGACGCAGCAGAAGCATCGGTCGAACTGACAAAATCGGGCGTGACCGTTTCGACGACCTGGCAAGATCACGGACAAGGCGCGGATATGGGCGTGCTCGGCACGGCGCATCAAGCGTTGCTCCCGCTCGAACTCGAACCCAGCCAAATCAAACTCGCGTTGAACGACACGGGCTATGCGCCGAACGGTGGTCCTTCGGGCGGCAGTCGTTCCCAGGTTGTCATCGGCAATGCAATCAAAAACGGATGCGAGCAATTGATTGCGGCGATGCGTAAACCCAATGGCACATTCCGCACCTACGATGAAATGATCGCCGAAAAAATCGCGTTGAAATACGCGGGCAAATGGACGGCGAGCATGGCGTCGAACTGCGATGCGAATGGTCAAGGCAATCCATTCTCGGTCTACATGTACGGCGTGTTTATGACCGAGGTCAACGTCAACACCAAGACGGGCAAGACAACCGTCGAAGGAATGACGGTGATGGCGGATGTCGGCAAGATCAACAACAAGTTGGTCGTCGATGGACAAATCTACGGTGGCGTCGCGCAAGGCATCGGTCTCGCGTTGTCTGAAGATTTCGAGGACATTCAGAAACATTCGACGATGTTGGGCGCGGGCATTCCGTACGCCAAGGACATTCCCGACAAGTTCGACATTCACTATTTTGAAAACCCGCGCGAGAACGGACCGTTCGGCGCGGCAGGCGTTGGCGAATTGCCGCTCACATCGCCGCACGTCGCGATTATGAATGCAATCTACAATGCGACGGGCGTGCGCATCACGCACTTGCCAGCGTATCCCGAAAAAGTTTTGGAAGGATTAAAGAAACTCGAATCGGGCAAGGTTCCAGCGTAATCAGTTTGAAAATGTGGGACGAGCAATGGCGCTCGTCCCACAGAAAATTCGTATGAGTATCATTGACGATTTGCTCTCATCCGCGTACAATCTTCCCGACTCGCCAGTCAACCAACTGCGGGTCGGCTTGTTTTGGACAGGCGTCTACGGCGCGCACCTGGGACTTGCTTCGACACAAAATGACGCGACGTGTTGTTTCGCGCAAGAAGTAAACGGCGTTGGCGCATTGCACACAAAATCTGTGAGCGAGTTGTCCCAGTTTCTGCGGTCACAACATCCCGTCGAAGCCAGCATTGGAATGGCGGCGCTCAACGCGCTCATCCCAATCGATGCGTTTCCCAATATCGAATTGAACGCGCGCGATGTGTTGGTCGAGCGCGGACGCGGCAAGAACGTTGCGACGATTGGACATTTCCCTTTCACCGATGTGTTGCGCGGCGTCGCGGCGCAAACCTGGGTCTTGGAGCTGAATCCTAATCCTGGCGATGTGCCCGCCGAACGCGCGCCCGAACTCTTGCCGCAAGCCGACGTGATCGGTTTGACCGCAACCACATTGTTAAACGGTACATTTGAAAACCTGGCAAAATATTTTCCAGCGCACGCGCTCGTCGTGATGCTGGGGCCCACCACGCCGCTTAGCCCCGTCTTGTTCGATTATGGCGTTAGCATCCTGGGTGGCTCGGTCGTAGATGACCCGCTCACGGTTTTGCATTACATCGAACAAGGCACCGCCCTCCACAAAATTCCTGGCTTGCGACGTGTCACCATTGCACGATAAAGGCAATCCGTATGGAACAACACGAACTCCGCGCACTTGAAGATAAATGTATTCAGGAATGCGCGCCGATGTGCCAAGCCGCGTGTCCCATTCACGTGGACGCGCGCGGCATTGCGCGCGAAATGGCGAAAGGCGATTCCGCCGCCGCGCTCGCACTCCTCCGCAAGACCTTGCCATTCCCAGGAATCATCAGCCGCATTTGCGATAGCCCGTGCCAACGCGCGTGCAAACGAAATGAAATTGGCGATACCATCGCCATCAACGCGCTCGAACGCGCGTGTGTGAATTATGGCGGCGAGCCAACGGACAAGCCGCGTGTTCTGCCGAAAAAAAGCAAACGGGTGGCGATTGTCGGCGGTGGCATCAGTGGATTGACCGTCGCATACGACCTGGGTCGCAAAGGGTACGGCGTCGTCATCTTTGAAGCGAGCGATAAACTCGGCGGCAACCTGTGGCAAATCTCGCGTGATGAATTGCCCGCCGAAATTATTCGCGCCGACATTGCGAACGTGACGAACCTGGGTGTCGAGGTGCGCTACAACTCGCTCGTCAATCGCCTGGGTCTCAATGGCAGTTCGCCGAAACTTGCCGCGCTACGCAACGAGTTCGACGCGATTTATCTCGCGTTCGGCGCGCACACCGACGACTCGTTTGAAGTCGAGCGCGATGCGAACGGAAAAATCAAGGTTGACCCAGTGACGTTCGCGACGAGTATGGATGGCGTGTTCGCGGGCGGCGGCGTGTTGTGGAGTGTGGACTTGCGTTCCTCCATCCAATCCATCTCCGAAGGTCGCCGCGCGGGAATTTCACTCGACCGTTATTTGCAACGCGTCTCGCTTACCGCATCGCGCGTGAACGAAGGCGCGTATACCACACGCCTGTTCACGAACACGCAAGGCATCGCATCGTCGTCAATGATTGAGATGGACGACCCAGTGGACGGGTACGAACGCGATGAGGCAATCGCCGAAGCGCAACGTTGCATTCAATGCGAGTGTATGGAGTGTGTCAAGGATTGCGAATACCTGCGCGCCTACGAACGTTATCCGCGCAAATACATCCGCGAAATTTACAACAATCTGGCTATCGTCAAGGGCACGCGGTACGCCAATCAATTTATCAACTCGTGTAGTTTGTGCGGACAATGCGCGGCGGTCTGCCCCGAACATCTCGATATGGGCGAGGTCAATCAAAACGCACGCCGCGAGATGGTGAAACAAAATCGAATGCCCGTGTCCGCGCACGATTTTGCATTGCGCGATATGGAATTTTCCAACAGTGACAAATTCGCAATAGCGCGCCATCAACCTGGGACGACGACGAGCGAGTATATTTTCTTCCCAGGATGCCAACTCGCCGCATCATCGCCCGCGAATGTCGAACGCGTGTATGCCGATTTGCGCGCGCGACTCAATGCAAACGTCGGCTTGATGCTGGGATGTTGCGGCGCGCCTGCGGAATGGGCGGGACGCGATGATTTGTTTCAAGCATCGCTTGCGCAGTGGAACGAACAACACGCCGCGCTCGGCAAACCCAAGGTCGTGCTCGCGTGTTCGAGTTGTTATCGTACATTCAAAAAATATCTGCCCGATGTCGAAATCATTTCGCTGTGGAATTTGTTTGAGGCGTGGCAACTGCCAAACGTACAACCAAACGCGCGCACTATTGCGATTCACGACTCGTGCTCGACGCGCCACGAATCGCAAATGCAAGACAGCGTGCGCAACATCGTCAATCGGCTCGGTTACAAAATCGAAGAGCTGGCATTGAGCCGCGACAAGACGGCGTGTTGCAGTTACGGCGGCGTGATGTGGCTTGCGAATCGTGACCTCGCCGAAAAGGTTGTGCAACGCCGCATCGCCGAAAGCGAATTTGCGTACGTCACGTACTGTGCGATGTGCCGCGATTTTTTCGCCGCGCGCGGCAAACCCACGCGCCACTTGCTCGATTTGATTTACGGCGACGACAACTGGACGACGCAACGCGGTCCCGATTTTTCGCAACGCCACGAAAATCGCGCGCGCCTGAAACGCAAAATGCTCAAAGAAATTTGGAGTGAACCCTTGGACGACCCAGCCGAATACGAATCCATTCAACTGAAAATTTCCGACGCGATGCGCGAGCGTTTAGACCATCGATTGATTTTGGTCGAGGACATTCAGCGTGTCATCGCGCACGCCGAAAAAACGGGACGCAAATTTTTGAATCGCGACACGGGACACTGGCTCGCCTCGCTCAAGCCGAACGCGGTGACATACTGGGTCGAGTACTCGGCGCAAGGTGAGGCATTCGAGATTCACAACGCATACAGTCATCGAATGTATGTCGAGGAGCAACCACAATGAGCGACGAAGCAAACTGGGTCGCGCACCCCGAATGGCAGTGCGGCAAATGCAACGTCGCGCTCGTCGTGCGCCAAGTGAATGTCGAATACCTGGGCAATGCGTTCCCAGCCAATTTGTTGAAATGTCCCCAGTGCGGCAATGTGTTCATCCCCGAAGAATTGGCGCTCGGTAAAATGGTCGAGGTGGAAAAATCGCTTGAAGACAAGTAGCGTCGTCGAGCAACCTCTGCGCCCTGGCGGACTCGCGCTCACCGCGCACGCGCTCGCGTTGTGCAATTTGCCGCGCGATGCGCGCGTGCTCGACCTGGGATGCGGAATCGGCGCAACGCTCGGTTATCTTGACGCCGAACATCGGCTCGCTGGATTTGGTCTGGATGCTTCGCTCGAAAAATTATCGCGCGCGCGATTGAACAATCCTGGGTTGTCGTTGATTCAAAGCATCGCCGAAACACTGCCGCTTGCCGATTCGAGCGTGGATGTGATTTTTGCTGAATGCACGCTTTCGCTTTTTGACGCGGACGCGGCGTTGCGTGAATGCGCGCGCGTGCTCAAGCGCGATGGCTATTTGATTGTGAACGATATGTATGCGCGCGACGAAGCTGGGATTGCGGCATTGCGCCAACTGCCTGCCGAGTCGTGCATCCACAACGCGATGAGCCAAGCGCAAATTACAACGCAACTCAACGCGCACAACTTTCGCATCATCGCGTGGCAAGACCAATCACCCACACTCAAAAATTTTTCCGCGCCCACGCTCTCGTTCGATTCATTTCTCGCCGCCTCGCGAGCCAAGCTGGGTTACTATTTGTTGGTCGCACGAAATTCAGATTAGCCACAGAGATCACAGAGAGCGCAGAGTTTTTTTGTTTTTTCTCCGTGTCCCCTGTGCTCTCTGTGGCAAAAACTTAAAAGGAAAATTATGGACGACACCGCTCGAATGCGTGAACTCAAAGAGCAAGGATTTTTTTGCAGTCAGATATTGATGATTCTGGGAATGGAATTGCAAGGTAAGGAAAATCCCGACCTCGTGCGCGCGATGCACGCGCTTGCGGGCGGCATCGGTTTCACGGGCGAGACGTGCGGCGCGTTGACAGGCGGCGCGTGTTTGGTTGGATTGTATGCGGGCAAGGGCACGCCAGCGCAAGAGGACGACCCGCGCATAATGTTTATGCTCGAAGATTTGGTCAAGTGGTTCAAAGAAGGTTACGGCAAAGAGTACGGTGGAATTCGGTGCGAAGAAATCCTGGGAGACAATTCAAAAAATATGGGCGTGCGTTGTCCGACGATGGTGATGGGAACGTTGCAAAAAGTCAAAGAGTTGCTCGTTGAAAATGGTTTCGATTTGTCGGGAATGCAAGAATGAATTTTGATTCGACGCAAATCCTCGCCGAGACCGAGAGTGTTTGCCCCGAATGTCTCGCGCGCATCCCCGCGTTTCGCATCGCGCGCGGCGACGATGTGTTCCTCACCAAGACGTGTCCGACGCACGGCGATTTTGAAACGATTGTGTGGCGCGGACAACCCGCGTTCGCATCCTGGGTCAAGCCGAAAATTCCCGCGCATCCGAAAAATCCATTCACGCCCATCGCGCGCGGTTGTCCATTCGATTGCGGCTTGTGTCCCGACCATCGCAATCAATCGTGTTGCGTGTTGCTCGAAGTGACGCAACGCTGTGACCTCAAGTGTCCCGTCTGTTTTGCGGACGCGAACAATCACATCGCGCCCGACCCAGGTCTCGCGACGATTGAACATTGGTATCGCCGCTTGCTCGATGCGCGCGGACCATTCAACGTGCAACTCTCTGGCGGCGAACCGTGTCTGCGTGACGATTTGCCCGAAATCATTTCGCTCGGTCGTTCACTCGGATTTACGTTTTTTCAAATCAACACGAACGGCCTGCGTCTCGCGCGCGACCCAGGATTTGTTGCGCGACTCAAGGACGCGGGCGCGTCCACAATTTTTCTACAGTTCGATGGCACGCGCGACGAAATTTTTTCGGCGTTGCGCGGACACGCCTTGCTCGAACAAAAACGCGCGGCGATTGAGCGTTGCATCGAAAATGATTTGGGCGTCGTGCTCGTGCCGACCGTCGTCCCAGGAATCAACGCGGACAACCTCGGTGACATTTTGCGATTTGCATTGCAGTACGCCCCAGGTGTGCGCGGCGTGCATTTTCAACCCATCAGTTATTTCGGGCGCTATCCGCAACCGCCGAGCGACGCGAGCCGCATCACTATTCCCGAAATTATCAGCGCGTTGGCAGAGCAAAGCCACGGCGCGGTCAAGCGCGAACAGTTTGTGCCACCTGGCGGTGAGAATGCACTCTGTTCGTTTCACGGAAATTTTGTGGCGATGCCTGACGGCGCGCTCAAGCCGCTCACCACGCACAACCCAGCAAGTTGTTGTTCGCCCACGCCCGCCGACC
>CAIKBD010000108.1 GCA_903825565.1 uncultured Anaerolineales bacterium
CGGCGGATGTCCGAGTGCTTGCCTATTCAGTTATCAATGTGCAAGAGTCTGTCGTCTATGTCACTGCAAAAGTCGAGTATCAAGTTATTTTTCTTCATCTTTCTGATTTCATACTTTATATTTTTGCAAATAAGGATTTCAAGTGACAAAAGACCAACCGACTGTCGGCATCGTGTCTGTCGGCACGTACTCGCCGAAAAAATTCATTTCGTCGCAAGAGATTGCGGAAATTAGCGGCTTGCCCGAAACTGTTATCCGCGACAAGATGGGCATTCATCGCAAATTCATCGGCGATGAAAACGAACACCCCAATGAAATGGGGATCAAGGCGGCACTCGATTGTTTGTCGAAAACCAATATCTCGCCCGAAGAAATCGACGTGGTGCTTTGCTCCACCGAAGAGTGGAAAGAGTATTTGTTGTGGACCGCGGGCATTGACCTGGCGTACCAAATCGGCGCCAAGAATGCGTGGGCGATGGATATGCACACGCGATGCGCCACAACCGTCAACGCGATGAAACTCGCCAAAGACATGATGATTGCCGACCCAGAGATCAACACGATTTTGATTGCGGGCGGCTACAAGGTTTCCGATTTCATCAATCTGAAAAATGCGCGCACGTCGTTCATGTGGAACATTGGCGCGGGCGGCGGCGCGATGTTGCTTCGCAAAAACTGGGATCGCAATCACGTGCTCGGCACGCATTTGATCGCGGATGGATTCATGAGCAAGCACGTCCTCATTCCGGCGAGTGGCACGGTGCAACCGCTCACCGATGCGGCGCGCGAGCAAGGTCAATTCCTTTTCGATTTGGTCGAGCCGGACGCGATGAAGAATCGCTTGAACACGGTCTCGATGGACAACTGGCTCAAATGCGTGGACGAGGCGCTACGCAAGAGTGGCACGAAACCGGATGGCACGCCGTTCACGCGCGCGGATATTGATTTCTTGAACATCCTGCTCATCAAACCATCGGGGCATCGCGAGATGTTGGGACACCTGGGATTGCGCGAAGACCAATCGGTGTACTTGAGCGAGTACGGGCACACGGGCGAGCAAGACGCGATGTTCTCGATTGTCGAGGGATTGAAACAAGGTCGTTTGAAAGATGGCGACTTGATGGTGCTGATTGCCGCCGGCATCGGTTACATTTGGGCGGCAGGTGTCGTCCAGTGGGGAAAAGCAAAAATCTAAACCGCAAAGACGCAAAGAACGCGAAGAATTAAAATAAAAAACTTTGCGCCCTTTGCGTCTTCGCGGTTCAATAAATTTTGGAGGAAGACAAAATGCGTTTGCAAGACAAGGTCTGTTTAATCACCGGCGGCGCGGCGGGCATTGGCAAGGCGACGGCGGAACGATTCGCGGAAGAAGGCGCCAAGGTCGTGATTTGTGATGTGGCGGAACAGGTCGGACAAGAAACCGTGAAATTGCTCGGACCCGAGGCGCGATTCTACAAAGTGAATGTGACGAATCGGCAAGAGGTGCAAGCGTGGGTGGATGCGGTGATCGCGCAGTACGGTCGGATTGATGTGTTGGTGAACAATGCCGGCATCGTGCGCGACGCGCAACTCGTCAAGGTCAAGGATGGCGTGCTCACCGGGCAAATGTCCGAAGCCGATTTCGATCTCGTCATCTCGATCAACTTGAAAGGCGTGTTTAATTGCACGCAAGCGGTTGCGCCGTACATGGCAAAGCAAGGGAGCGGCGTCATTCTCAATGCCTCGTCCGTCGTCGGTCTCGATGGCAACTTTGGGCAGACGAATTACGTCGCAACCAAAGCCGGCGTGATTGGCATGACCAAAGTGTGGGCGCGCGAGATGGGCAAGTACGGCATTCGCGTGAACGCGGTTGCGCCCGGTTTCACGGCAACCGACATTATCAAAGCGATGCCGGACAAAGTGATTGAAGGGATGAAAGCCAAGACGCCGCTGGGACGAATGGGACAACCGCGTGATATTGCGAATGCGTATCTCTTCCTCGCGTCCGACGACGCCAGTTTCATCACGGGCGAAGTGTTGCGCGTGGATGGGGGAATTGTTGTTGGGACGTAGTGGGTAGTGGTGAGTGGGCAGTGAACAGTGGGACAGTAGGACAGTAAGACAGTCGAGCTGGGAGTTGTTCACTGCCTCCGAACATATTGCAGAAAATCAATTTGCTAAACAAGAATTTTCGAAGATTTGGGGCAGAGTTTATGCGACGCCAACATAGTGCGCCCTGCATCGCGAATGATGACAAAGTTCAGCACTTACAAGAAGTTAAGGGTGTTTTTAGCGAAGATTGGTTGCAAAAATTTGTTTTCATTCATCATCATACAATTCCGATCAATGAAATCGAACCAGCTTTCGGTCCATTGATTCCCGTATGCCGAGAATTACCTACTGGCGCAGGTCCTATAGACGTATTATTCGTAAACAACAATGGACTACTTACCCTGGTTGAATGCAAGCTCTGGAAAAATCCTGAAGCTCGGCGGGAAGTTGTCGGGCAAATACTCGACTATGCAAAAGAGATTAGCCAATGGTCTTATGCAGACCTTGAGAACGCAATTAAACAAGCCCAGCACGTTACCCAGTCAACACTCTATAATTTAGTATCCCAGAACGCCGAAGATGTTGATGAACGTGATTTTATAGATAGCATATCGCGGAATTTACGTCGAGGACGTTTTCTGTTGCTGATTATCGGTGATGGAATACGAGAGAATGTTGAACAGATTACCGATTTCTTGCAGAAATACGCACACCTGAATTTTGGGTTTGCTCTGGTCGAGTTTGGTGTATTTCGCCTTCCAAGTCAAAAAGAAGAATATATAGTGCAATCTCGGTTGGTTACTCAAACGATTGAGGTTGAACGCGCTGTTTTTCGAATCGAAGATAATCAAATTGTGTCAGATGCACCGATTGCAAGTGAATCTACGCATAATCGCAAACGGACGAAAGTTAGCGAACAGGTCTTTTTCGAGAAATTGAATATTGATGCAACTACAAAAGCCAGCTTGCGGAGTTTTTTGGAAAAAGCCCAAAACGTTGGTTTGTACGTCGAACCGGGACAAAACTCTGTAAAACTCAAGTCAAGCTTGTATGACATCAATTTTGGCTTGTTTAAAACAAATGGCGAGTTTTACAATTGTGGTATAACCTCGACAACAGAAGAAATGGGACAACCACAAATTGGTGAAGACTATCTTCGCCAACTAGCAGAGTTACTGGATAATGGGTTTGTAAAACCTAGCGACAATCGTTTTTGGTGGACAGTAAGAATAAAGATGAAAAAAGGTGATCGCTACGCCACAGCCGCCGAGGTTCTTGGTGTTCAGGATAAATGGCTTAAAGTGATTCAGAAAACACTTGATCGGATTTCGAAATTAGACGTTCAGTAATTTCCAGATTTTTGAACACTGTCCAACTGTCTCACTATTCACTGACCTTTCAATGCCAACCAACACACGCATTCTAAAATATTCCTTGCTCGCAGGCGCAATTTATTTTGCCAGCGTCGCCACCGTTCATTTACTGGGAATCAAATTGCCGATTTTGTTCGTCTATTTCAATGTGCCATCGCACGCGTATCAAGACCGCATCATTTCGTTTATGGCATTCGGCTGGGCGGTGTGGCTTTTCACCACCGCCACCGACCCAGTCAAATACCGCGCGATGGTTAAGGCAATTTTGATTGCGGGCGTAGTCGCCATCGCCGAACTGGGTTTAATCAACACAACAACCGATTTTCAATCGCTCTCGCCCAGCATTCACGTCGAAATATTTTGGGCGGAAACATTTGGCTTGTTCATCTACTGGCTCTGGCTTGTCATCTTTTTCGCTCGCTCAAAAACTGAATACTGAACATTGATTATTGACTCACCATTTGTCATTTCGAGGAGCGCAAAGCGTTTGCGACGAGAAATCTACGCATCGAGATTTCTCGCTCCGCTCGAAATGACAGTTACTGTTCACTGTCCTATTGTTCACCGAGGAATAAATGTCACTCGCCGAAAAATCAAATCAACTCTACAAAAGTAAATTGCTCACCATTCCCGAAGCCGTATCGCTCGTGCAATCGCACCAAACCATCGGCACATCAATGGCGGCATCCGAGCCAACGGGCTTGATGACCGAACTCGGCAAGCACAAGGATCGTCTTGAAGACGTGACCGTTTGGGTGTGCCTGCCACTTCGCCTGTACGATTTTGTTCTGCGCCCCGAAATGGCGGGACACTTTTTTGTCGAAAACTGGTTTTACGGCGCACCCGACCGCCAGGTGCACCCCCAGGGTCGCACCTCGTACATCCCGAACAATCTCAGCGGTGCGGCGCGCGTAAAACTTGCGGCGGCAAAAAATCACCTCGATATTTTTTGGGGCACGGCGACGCCGCCCGACTCGCGCGGGTATATGTCGTTGTCGCTCGGCTTGGTGGTCGAAAAACAATTGATCGAGTCTGCCGATCTGGTCGTGCTCGAAATCAACGAGAACTTGCCATGGACATTGGGCGATACGCAAATTCACATCTCCGAAGTGCATCATGTCGTCGAAAATCACGTGCCGCTTTTCGAACTGCCGAGTGCACCGCCCGCCGATTGGGAAAAATCCATCGGCGGATACATTGCCCAATTGATCGAAGACGGCTCGACGTTGCAACTCGGCATCGGCGGCATTCCGAACGCGATCACCGCATTTCTGATGGAACACCGCGACCTGGGTGTGCATACCGAAATGTTCACGAATGGGATGGTTGATTTGTACGACGCGGGCGTTATCACCGGCAGACGCAAAACCTTGTGGAAAAATAAAATGATCGGCGCGTTCGCGCTGGGCACAAAAAAACTGTACGATTTTGTGGACAATAATCTCGCGGTCGAATTTCAGCAAGGGCGCGTGACGAACAACCCGTACGTCATCGGACAGAATTATAAAATGGTGAGCGTCAACACCGCGCTCCAAATTGATGTGATGGGACAGGTGTGTTCGCAAAGCATCGGGCATCAGCATTACAGCGGCACCGGCGGACAACTCGATACGCATCGCGGCGCGCAACTGTCCGAGGGCGGGCGCGGCATCATTGCACTGCGTTCC
>CAIKBD010000109.1 GCA_903825565.1 uncultured Anaerolineales bacterium
GAGAGGTATGACTCTCGCCTCAATTTATTGGATGCCCAGCCGTTCTGCGATGAGAAAGGCGGGGCTGCCGAACGCCACCACCGGTCCGATGCTGCCGATGAGGATAACGACGATATCGGCAAGCCACACCAGCGCAGTTTTGCCCGGCGAGGATTTGCCGGCCACCTCCCCGTGATCCGCACTCAGGCCATCGCCGCACAAGTTGACTGGGGGACCGCTCTCGCCAATGTGCACTTAGCGCGCACAACGATTTGTTTGAGGCGCGGCCGCACATGCCGGAAAAATAAATCGGCGGACTGGGTAAAGCCGGCAATGAGCCCAATCCCGCTCAACGCGCGCGGGGCGGACTCGTCAAACGGCCGGGTGCCCGGCGCGTCACTCTGCGCCGACGACCACAACGCGATCAACGTGATCGGCGCGAAAATGAGCAACGCCGCCAAGCCCGGCGGAAGGGCAAACCATTTTGCCCATTCGGGTTTGCCGGGTGTTTGCCACGCAACCAGGCCACGCCAACGCGCTTCGCCACGCACGAACGCCGTGAATACGCGCAGCAACGTCGTCAGCTTGATCGCGCGGTTGGCGCGCGCCCAATTCGGCGAACGCGCGCGTTGATCACTCAACGCCAATCCGCGACTGGGTGTGCCGCTCGCTTGCAAAAATTCCGTTTCGCTCTTGGCAAGAACAAGCGTCACCGTTTCATAAATTCGGTCGGCGGAAACCACCCGCTTCGAGCGGGTGGAGGAAGCCGACCTTCCCCTTTCGTGGTAAAATCTTGGTATGGATCAAAATGCTAAACATACTGCGCACTGCGTCTATGTAATCAACTACCACCTGGTTTGGATTCCTCGCTATCGCAAAAAGATTTTGGTTGAACCAATTGCCACGCGCCTTAAACAATTGTTCAGCGAAATTGCCACACAGTACGGGTTTGAAATCGTTGCCGTTGAAGTGATGCCCGATCACGTCCACTTGTTTGTGTCTGCCCCACCCAAGTTTGCACCTTCTCAGGTTGTGCGGTTGTTCAAAGGAATTACCTCGCGCCGACTCACTCAAGAGTTCCAACAAATTCGCCGTGCTTACTGGGGACCCCGTGCCACGCTCTGGGCAGAGGGCTACTATGTTGGCACCGCAGGTCACGTCAGCGCGGAAACGATCAAACGTTACATCGAGGAGTGCCAAAGAGATTAGCGCATCTATTGACACTTGTGTACACCTGTGCTATCCTGGGTCTGTGAAACTTATCGCCCAGGTCAAACTGCAAACCACGCCCGAACAACTGTCCGCACTCAAGCAGACGATGCAAACCGCCAATCGCGCGTGTGATTACATCTCGTCCGTTGCGTGGGAACAGAAAACGTTCAAGCAATTTGCTTTGCACAAGTTGGTCTACCAAGACGTGCGGAAGCAATTTGGCTTGTCGGCGCAAGTTACGGTACGGTGTATTGCCAAAGTTGCCGATGCGTACAAATTGGACAAGCGGCGCAAACGCAAATTCAAACCGCAAGGCGCAATCACCTACGACGACCGTATTTTGAGTTGGCAGTTGGAACAATCCCAGGTTTCGATTTGGACGACGAGCGGACGCACCAAGATTCCGTTTGTGTGCGGTGATAAGCAATCCGAACTGATCAAGACGCGCCAAGGCGAAGCGGATTTGATTCTGTTTCGAGACCAATGCTATTTGTTGGCAACGTGCGACATTACCGAACCTGAACCGATTCAGAGCGAAGGTGCCCTGGGTGTTGACCTGGGTGTGGTGAACATCGCCGTCGATTCGGATGGTACCGTGTATTCGGGCAAGACCATCAACAACGTACGCTTTCGCCATCGTCGTCTGCGCACCAAACTGCAAAAGAAGGGCACACGCTCGGCAAAGCGTTTGCTCAAAAAGTTGGCGGGCAAGGAAGCCCGTTTTGCCAAGAACGTCAATCACACGATCAGCAAGCAGGTGGTCAAACTCGCGCAAGGCACTCGCCGTGCGATTGCCCTCGAAGACTTGAGCGGCATTCGCAAACGAGTTACGGTTAGACGCGACCAGAGAGCCACGTTGCACAGCTGGTCGTTCTTTCAACTTCGCGCCTTCCTCACTTACAAGGCGCAACTGGCTGGGGTCACCGTAATTCCTGTTGACCCGCGCAATACCTCGCGCACTTGTCCTCACTGCGGTTGTGTCGATAAACGCAATCGTCCCTCTCAAAGTAAATTCTCCTGTGTGACCTGTGGATTTTCTGGATTCGCAGATCACATCGCGGCTCGGAACATTTCGAGTCGGGCGGTTGTCAACCCGCCGAACGTAGCGCACGATGAAGCCAAAGCTGTTGAGATGCACTCCGTCTCAATGGAACTGCGGTCGAGTGCAGTTACAAGCCACCCGCTTCTAGCGGGTGTGTAGTTGACTGATCCCTTTATAAAAAAATTCGAACCGAATACTTTGGGAGGATGAGCCACGGCAGTTTTGGCCTGGCCGACATTATCAAATTGACCGATACACCCCATCCGTTGTTTTGGGCTGGGGCGTGTCGAGTTAAACCGGGTTGACAATCACAACCTAGCTGATCATCACTCCGGCAGATCAGGAAAAAGCCATGCATAGAGTCAAACTCTTCATTGCCCTGAAATTATTTGTACGGTTGTGGCGGTCAAGCATGAATAACCGATCATTCGATTGTGGAACGCAAGTTTCA
>CAIKBD010000110.1 GCA_903825565.1 uncultured Anaerolineales bacterium
CGCGGCGCGCGCCACGCCGACCCCGCGCGCGCAACCGCCCGCGCCGCCCGTCGCCGAAATTCAATTTCCGGCGGACCGCTTTGTCGCCACCGCACCGTTGCGCGTCACGTTTGCCGGGCGCGCAAATTCGGAACTCGAACGGATCGAGTTGTGGGCGGCGTATCCCGGGCAACCGAATCCGCAAATCGTGTGCGTGATTGACGCGCACGCCTCCACGCAAAAGGCGGCGCAGTGCGAGTGGAACACGCCCAGCGCGGGCGTCGTTTCGCTGTACGCGCAAGCGATTGACATTTACAAACAAGTGGCGCGCTCCCAACCGATCACCGGCACGCTGAACGTGCCGGCGTTGCCGACGCCGACGCCGACGCCGATTTCGCTCGCGGGCAGATGGACGAGCGCGACGATCTCGCAAACGGTGACGCTCACCGTGCGGCAAACCGGCGCGACGGTGCGCGGCGAATACAAAGTGACCGGCGTGGACGCCGACGGGCGCATCCCAGCCGGCACGGCGCGCGGCGACCGCGTGACGTTTCGCGTCGAGTTTAGCGCGCCGACCGACGCGGCAACGCCCGCCGCAACGCTCGCGCCCGGCGCGCTGCCGCCCGCGCTCGATTTCGATTGCGGCGTGGACGCCGGCGCGACGACGCTCACCTGCGCGTTCCGCGATGCGCGCGGACGCACGGGCAACCTGGTGTTTCGCCGCGAGTAACCGAATCAATGACCGATTCATTTTTTCTTCGAGTGGAAAGCCGCGTCGAACGACTCGCCGAGATCGCCGAGTTTGTCGAGACCGCCGCGCGCGCCGCGGGACTGAACGACGAGCAAGTGTACGACGTGCAGATGGCGGTGGATGAAGCGTGCACGAACGTGATCGAGCACGCGTACCACGGCGATCCGCACGGCTCGCTCGAGCTCACCTGCGCGACGCGCGGCAAGGAATGGGTGATCACGATCCGGGATTTCGGCGCGCGCTTTGATCCGCAAAAAGTGAAAATGCCCAAAACCGGCGATCCCTTGTCCAAGCGACGGATCGGCGGGCTGGGCATTTTTTTCATGCACAAGCTGATGGATCGCGTGACGTATGATTTTTCGGAAGGCGCGGGCAATTGCGTGACGATGATCAAAAAGCTTGGCAAGTGAGGCGGCATGGATCAGCAGATTTGGATCATTGCGCCGCAAGGGCGCGTGGACGCGGCAAGCGCGCCGGGCTTGGAAGCGGAATTGAAACAGCGCATCGCCGCCGGCGCGACGCGGATCGTCGTGGATTTTTCGGCGACGCGCTACATCAGTTCGAACGGATTGCGCGTGTTGCTCGTCGCGCTCAAAGCAACCCAGTGCCGCGACGGCGCGCTCAAACTGTGCGCGCTCGCGCCGCGCCTGCGCGAAATCCTGGCGCTGGCGGGTTTTGATCGCCTGTTTGAAATTTTCGACACGCGCGCGCAAGCCGAACAATCGTTTGAAAAATGAGACGCGTGATTTGATTTACGCAACCTGCGGGTGACGCAAAGTGTGGTTGGGCGACCGGCACGGCGGTCAGGGAGGCAACCATGAAGGTTTTTCTCAGTTCCACCTACAACGATTTGATCGAGCACCGCAAAGCCGCGCACGACGCGCTGGAACAATTGGGCTTGCACGTCATTGGAATGGAATCCTTTGGCGCGCGCCCCGTTGAATCAAGCCAGGCGTGTTTGGATGAAATCGCCGAATGCGAATTGTTCGTCGGCATTTACGCGCATCGGTACGGCTATGTGCCCGCTGGCGCAAGCGTCTCTATCACCGAGCAGGAATTCGACCACGCCAAAAAACTGGGCAAGCCGATTTTCGGTTTCATCGTCAACGATGACCATCCCTGGTCGCCCAAACTAATCGAACACGCCAAGAAAGCCAACCTCGACACATTCTTGAGCAAGGTCAAGAAATATCCCGTCGAATTTTTCACCACGCCCGACAATCTTGCAAGCGGCATCGCTTCATCCGTCGGGCATTATCTCTCCGAGAACAAACCACCCAACTACCCAACCACCCAACCACCTAAACCATCCGGCAACACACTTCCCCGCCAAGAATATTTCTTCGGCCGCGTAGAAGAACTGAAAACGATTGCGTCCGCGCTTGCGCCCGAATCGCGCACCTGGGGCGCCCTCATTGACGGACCCGGCGGCATCGGCAAGACGGCTCTCGCCATCAAAGCCGCGCACGATGCGCCAGCGGAACTCTTCGAGCGCAAGATCTTCATCACCGCCAAAGTGCGAGAACTAACTGCCGAAGGTGAAGCCAAATTGACCGACTTCACCCGCCCGACCTACCTCGCCATGCTGGACGAACTGGGCAAAGAACTGGGCGCAGACGGACTCGAAAAACTCGCGCCCGATGAGCGTCCCAACGAACTACGCCTCGCGCTGGCGGGCAAGCAGGCGCTGATCATCTTCGACAACCTGGAAACCCTGCCCGAAGAAGAGCGCACGCGCCTGTTCCAATTCCTCTCGCGCCTGCCCGAAGGGAACAAAGCCATCGTCACCTCCCGCCGCCGCACCGACGTGGACGCGCGCATCGTGCGCCTCGACCGCCTCGCCCGCGCCGAAGCCCTGCAACTCATCGCCGAACTCGCCGCCAAATATTCGCGCCTCGCTCGCGCCTCGCAAAAAGAGCGCGAAGACCTGTACGAGATCACGCAGGGCAACCCGCTCTTCATCCGCTGGATCGCGGGGCAGTTGGGGCGTGAAGGCTCGCAGTGCCGCACCATCGCCGACGCCTGCGCCTTCATCGACAAAGCCCCCAAAGGCAACGACCCGCTCGAATACATCTTCGGCGACCTGCTGGAGACCTTCACCGTTGACGAGACTCAAGTCCTCGCCGCGCTGACGTATTTCAGCCTGCCCGCCAAACTCAAGTGGATCGCGGAGATGACCGCCCCTTCGACAGGCTCAGGGCAGCGCCTGCCCGTCCGCGCCGCCGAGACCGCGCTGGAAGACCTGACCGACCGCTCCATCCTGACCTCCGACCTGTCTGCCCAAACCTTCTTTTTGCCCCCGCTGACAGCGAAATTCATCCGCACGCGCCGCCCCGAAGCCGTGACCCAGACAGGCGACGCCCTCGTGAACCGTGCCTACGCCCTCGCCCTGCAATACGGCGGAAGCAAAAACTACGAAGGCTTCCGCACGCTGGACACCGAATGGGATTTCATCTCCGCCGCCCTGCCGCGTCTGCTGACAGGTGACAATGATCGCCTGCAAACGGTGTGCAACCAACTTATTGCCTTTCTCAACTTCACAGGCAGATGGGACGACCAACTTTGGTTTTGGGAGCAAGCCGAAGTGCATGCCCTCGCCGCCGATGATAAAAAGTATGCTGGTTGGCGAGCATATGATGCAGGAATGACTTATTCCCGCCGCAGCCAACCCGCCGAAGTGCTGGCTTGCGCCGCCCGTGCGACTGAACACTGGCAAGACAGCGCGCCTCGCGACAAAGCGGCTGCCATCTACCTGCGCGGTATCGGTCATGAACTTAATGAAGACTATCCTGCCGCCATCACCGCCTACCGCGAAATGCTGGACATTTTACGTTCCATCTCCCCCGAAAGCGATGATGTTGCTATCGCGCTGAACTCTCTGGCGAGCGCGGAAAAAGCCAACAAGGACTACCCCGCCGCCGAGCGCGACTACCGCGAAGCCCTACGCATTGACAAGATAAACAAGGACGATGAAGGCATCGCCATTCGCACAGGCAACCTGGCGGGACTCGCCCTCGACCGCGAGCAGTGGGCAGAAGCCGAATCCCTCGCCCGCGAAGCGCTCGCGCTGGCGGAAAAAATCGGGCGGCAGGAGTTGATTGCCAGCGATTGTTCTCGCATCGCCAAAGCGTTGCTCAAACAAAGTGGGTCAAATTTCAAATTTGACCTACAGGAGGCACTCGCGCTCTCCCGCCGCGCGGTGGAGATTTTCACGCGGTTGAAGTCGCCTGATTTGCAAGAGGCGCAGGAAACGCTGGGGGAGATTGAAAAGGCAAGGATGAAGGATGAGGGATGAAGGATGAAGGGTGTCATTTCGACGAGCGCAATTTGCGAGGAGAAATCTCTCGCCATGACAGAAAATTTCTCGTCGGCACAAACCGCCTCCTCGAAATGACAAAAGCGCGTCGGGTCAATCATGCTACACACTCTCCGCTACCATAGCACCAACTGTTTCTTTGTCGCAAGCGCGCGGGATAAAAGACTGCTCGCGCTTGATGCGGGCTGGGCGTGCACGTTACGCGAATATCAACGCGCGATGAAACAGATCGGCTTGCGCTATCAGGACATGGCGTGGGCAATCGTCACGCATTTCCACATGGATCACGCCGGACTGATCACCGATTTTATGGCGGACGGAATCCAGTGCATCGTGTTTGAAAATCAACTGCACGCGATTGACGCGATGGAAAAAACGATTTGGAAAAACCAACCCGATTATCGCGCGATTGACAAATCGAAACTCACCCAACTACGCGTCGCCGAGGCGCGCGAATTTTTTGCGACGCTGGGCATTCGCGGCGAAATTCTCCGCACCGATGGACACTCGCCGGACAGCATCAGTTTTCTATCGGATGAACACGAGGTCGTCATCGGCGATTTGTATCCCATCGAGGCGGTGATGCCCGACGATGAGAAAAGCAATCGGAGTTGGGAATTGATTTTGGCAAAGGGCGGCAAGCACATTTTTCCGAGCCATGCGAACGCGTTTACGGTGTGACCATAAACAATCGGACGAGGGCAAACCCCGTCCGATTGTTTTATGGCGCTGTGATCGTGTGCGTGTCAGCCGCCCGCCCTCATTTCGCCGCCAGGTAACGATTGATCGCATCCGCCACCTGTGCCGGTTGGTCGAGATTGTCAAAGTGACTGGCATTCGTCACCCAGGTCAGTTTGATGTTCGGAAAGAGTTTTTCGACGTCGGCGAAATTTTCTTTGGGCTGAGCCGGGTCGGCATCGGCTTGGAGTTGCAAGACCGTAAAACTGAATTGGTTGTTGGCGATCTTGGTCACCGCCGCTTCCAGGTCCCAATTTTCCAATTTGAAATAATTTGCGATGGCTTCCGCCACACCGGGACGCGAAAACTCAAAGACGAAATAATCGCGGTCGGTGGGGTCGAGCTTGGTCATCATCCTCGGCGGATACACCGTGTCAATCACGTTCGGCGCGTCGCTGAGAAACAGGGTGGCAACCGACGTGTTTTGAAATAATTTCCACTGGGGTTTTTGTTCGTAGAGTTTGTCGAGATTTTGACCGGGCGTGTATTTCAGATCGGCTTCCATCCGCACGTAACCCAGGATGCGTTCGGGATGATCGGACACCATCACACTGGAGATGAGCGTGCCCCAATCATGGCCGACGACGAAAAATTTCTGTGCGCCCAGCGCGTCCATCAGCGCAAAAGTTTGATCGGCAACGTGATGCCAGTTATAGTTCAA
>CAIKBD010000111.1 GCA_903825565.1 uncultured Anaerolineales bacterium
CCGTTGGTGATCGCCGGCACAGAACGCGCGGTGCTGGTCAATCGCGGCTGGATTCCCGCCGAGCAAGCCGCGCCGGCGAATTGGCGCGCGTTCGACGAACCGGGTGTGGTGGAGGTGCGTGGGGTGCTTCGCCGCGCGCAAACGCGCGCCGATTTCGGCGGCATCAGCGATCCACCCGGCTTTTTATACGCGTGGAATTTGGCAAACGTGGAACGCATCGCCCAGCAAGTGGCACTTACCTTGTTGCCCGTTTATCTGCAACAAACGCCTGCTCCGCTCACGGCAACCGCCGCGCGCGTGTATCCGATCCGTTCCAAACCCAATCTCGATCTGACGGAGGGATCGCATTTGGGATACGCGCTGCAATGGTTCGTGTTCGCCGGCATCTTGGCGATTGGGTATCCGCAATTCGTGCGCGCGCAAAAATAAATTTGCCCCTTGCCTTCGGCGCCCAACAGTAAAATAAAGAAGGCAACCCGTAGGGCAAATTTAGAAATTTGCCCTACACTTTCAAGGGAGTTGTGATGGCTCAAGCACGTTCGGTCGTACGGATCATCGATCCGATCCCAGTGATGGAAGGCGCGGGCGTTTTGCTCAAACGCAGTATCGCCACGCGCACGCTCGATTACCTCGATCCGTTTCTGCTGTTCGATCATTTCGGCTCGGACGATCCGGCGGATTACCGCGCCGGGTTTCCAATGCACCCGCATCGCGGCATCGAGACGGTGACGTATTTGCTGGCGGGGTTGGTCCAGCACCGCGACACGCTCGGCAATGCCGGCACGCTGGGCGCGGGTGATATGCAATGGATGACGGCGGGCGGCGGCATTATGCACGAGGAAATGCCCGGCGCAGTCGAAGGCAAGATGGAGGGATTTCAACTTTGGGTCAACTTGCCGGCAAAATTGAAAATGACCCAGCCGCGCTATCAAGATGTCGCGGCAAAAAATATTCCCGTCCTGCAACGCGCAGACGGCGTGCATGTACGCGTGATCGCGGGGATGGTTGATGGGGTGCGCGGCGCAGTCACCGAAATTTACGCCGATCCGGTTTATCTCGATGTGACGATGCCGGCGCACGCGACGTTCGAGCAAGCGATTGCGCCCGGGCACACGGCGTTGGTATACGTTTTTGAGGGCGAGGGCGATTTCGGCGACACGCGCCTTGCCAATCCGAAACTCGGTGTGCTGGGCGACGGCGACCGTGTGCGCGTGATGACGCCGGCGCGCCCGGTGCGCTTTTTGCTCATTTCGGGCAAGCCGCTGGGCGAACCGATTGCGCGGTACGGTCCGTTCGTAATGAACACGCGCGCGGAGATCGAACAAGCGTTGCGCGATCTGCAAAACGGCACGTTTGTCCAAAAATAAAGAGACCCGAAGGGACTTGCCTTCGGGTCTCAACTTTAGAACTGGAAACCGGCTTGATACGCCACGACGCGGCAGGTGTAATCGGTCACGTAATTTTTGAGGCGCGTTTCGCTCTGTTGCCACGATTCGCTGTGAAGCGCCTCGCGCATGTCTTTTTCATCGGCGACAAACACCAACAAACGGATCGGATAATTACCGTACTGGGTATGCCACACGCCCATGTTCTCCAAGCCCAGGCGTTGTAGCGTTGGCACAAACACATTCACCATAAATTGCATGTACTCTTCCTGCGCCTGCGGAATGATATTGTACGTCAAGAGCATTTTGGATCGCACGCGTGATCTCCTTACGAAACGGAATTTTTCCTATTGTGCCGAACGCCAGCCGCGAACACATTGGCTCGATCTATTTTACCTTGAGTGCCCAAGTTTCGTCAACACCGGATCCGCGTCAGGGTGTGCGGCAAAATTTTGGATCGGGCTATATGTTGACGAACAGGATGTTTTAACAAACATCCCTATACCCGCGCGGAGGGGCGTTTGTCAAAACGCCCACCCCCGCATGCTTCACGCGCCGGCAAATTGCCGCGCGTGCAAAGCGTGGTACACGCCGCCGCGCGCCAGCAACGCGTCGTGCCGCCCTTGCTCCACGATCTGCCCGTCCTGCACAACGCAGATCAGATCGGCGTGGCGGATCGTCGAAAGGCGATGCGCGATCACAATCGCCGTGCGCCCGGCAAGCAACCGCTCCAACGCGCTTTGGATCAACGCCTCCGTCACCGTGTCCACGTTTGCCGTCGCCTCGTCGAGAATCAACACATGCGGATCGGCGAGGATGGCGCGCGCGATGCAAATCAACTGGCGTTGCCCAACCGACACATTTGCGCCGCCCTCCAAAATTTTCGTGCGATACCCCTCCGGCAACGCGGCGATAAAATCGTGCGCGTTCGCCAAACGCGCCGCGGCGATCATCGCCTCGTCCGACGCGTCCATTCGCCCAAAGCGAATGTTATCGGCAAGCGTGCCGGTAAACAGAAACGGGTCTTGCGGCACGATGCCCATTTGTCGCCGCAATGACTCTTGTGTAACCGCGCGCACGTCCACGCCGTCCACCGTCACCGCACCCTCCGTCACATCGTACAGCCGCGCGATCAAATTGCCGAGTGAGGTTTTGCCCGCGCCGGTTGGACCTACCAGCGCAACGGTTTGCCCCGGCGCGATTTTCAAATTGATGTCGCGCAAAACAAACGGTGCATCGGCGCGGTACCGAAACGAAACGTGCTCGAACGCCAACGCGCCGGCAATCGCCGGCATCACGCGCGCGTCCGCGCAGTCGCACACAATCGGCGCCGTGTCGAGCAATTCCACCACACGCTCCCCGCCCGCCATCGCCGATTGCATCGTATTGTACAGCCGGCTCAACTCTTGAATCGGCGCAAAGAAACGCGTGACGTACGACAAGAACGCGACGAGCACGCCGACCGTTACCTCGTTGCGCGCGACCATCTGCCCGCCGACCCACAACACAATCCCAGTTGCCAACATGCCGAGAAATTCTATCGCCGGTAAAAACGCGAACGACAGCGACATTGCGCTCACATGCGCGTCGCGGTTCGCCACGTTGACCTGGCGAAACCGTTTTTGCGCTTCGCCCTCTTGCGCGAACGCTTGGATCACGCGCATCCCCGCGAGGTCTTCGGCGAGATCGCCGACGACGGCGGCAACGGCGGAACGCGTTTTGCGAAACGCGATTTTGGCTTGACGCGAAAAGATCGCCGTCGCCAATGCCATCAGCGGCAAAACGGCGAACGACCACAACGCCAGCGGCGCGCTGAGCGACAGCATCACCACGACAATACCGCCGAGGATGACAAAATCGGCGATCAAAGTGATCCAGCCCTCGGAGAGCAGATCATTGATCACGGCAACATCGTTGATCACGCGCGAAACGGTCACGCCGACGATATGCGTGTCATGATAGCCGAGCGGCAACGCTTGCAAATGCCGAAACAGCTGCGCGCGCAAATTCGCCAGCACGCGTTGTCCCACCCAGCCCAGCAAATATTGTTGCGCGAGCGTCGCCAGGTACAGCGCGACAAACGCGCCGCCGATAAGCCACGCGAGCCACGTCAAGCCGGCGAGATCACCCGCCGCGATGTGCTGATCAATCGCGATCTTGTACCAGTACGGCGTCACCAACGTCAACGCAGACGCGGCGAGCATCGCGGCAAACGCACCCAGCATCCGCCAACCGTACGGCGCAAGATAGCCGGCAAGCCGCGCCACTACACGCACATCGAAAAACTTGCCTTCGTTCTTGCCTGCGCCAAACTCGCGCAACAATGCGCCCGGTCCCCCGCGCGCTCCCGAAACTCCCACGCCAAAAGACATAGACACTCTCAAATTGCGGATTGCGAATTACGCATCCACCTGCAACTGCCGTTGATAAATTTCCGCGTACAGCGCCGAGTCGCGCAACAACGTCTCGTGTGTGCCGCACGCCGCGATGCGCCCCTGCTCCAACACCAGGATCAGATCGGCGCGTTGCAACGTGCTCAAGCGGTGCGCGATCACAAACGTCGTGCGTCCGCGCATCAATTGATCGAGCGCGCGCTGGATGTGATGCTCGGTCTCGGTGTC
>CAIKBD010000112.1 GCA_903825565.1 uncultured Anaerolineales bacterium
TAAAGCGCCGACAGCCGCGCCCACCGCAATCGTCGTTCCGCCGACTGCCACGCCGGTGCCGCCGCCGACTGCCGCCGCGCCCAAGCCGGTCGCGCTCACGCTCGCCAAAACCGCGCTCGGCAATATTCTCGCGGATGGCGACGGTAAAGTTCTGTACATGTACACCAAAGACACGAAAGATACAAGCGCGTGTTACGATGCGTGCGCGACCAACTGGCCCCCGGTGCTGACGGATAAAGCGGACGCGAAGGAAGGGGTGGACGCCAAGTTGATTGGCTACACCAAACGCACCGATGGCAAGATGCAAGCGACGTACAACGGGATGCCGCTGTACTACTGGGTCAAGGATCAAAAGCCGGGCGACACGACCGGGCAGAACGTGGGCGGCGTGTGGTTCGTGCTCGCGGCGGATGGCAAGTTGATCAAGCCGGTGACGCTGACGCTGACCAAAACGAATCTCGGCACGATCATCACCGACGGTGATGGGATGACGCTGTACATGTATCCGCGCGATACGCGTGACACGGCGACCAGCAATTGCTACGACGATTGCGCCAAACGCTGGCCCCCGCTCTACACCGATGGCAGTAAACTCGATGTCAAGGCGGCGGAGATCGATCAAAAATTGCTTGGCACGACGACGCGCAAGGACGGCACGAAACAGATCACGTTTAACGGTTGGCCCCTGTATTACTGGTTCAACGATAAAAAAGCCGGCGACACGCTCGGTCAAGCCGTCGGCGATATTTGGTGGGTGATGACAGCGGACGGCGGGATCATCACTGCGCCGGCAAGCCCGGCGGTCACGATCAACCTGGGTGCGGGCCGCGACGGCGATCAGAGCGGCACGGCAACTTTGCAAGCCAAAGGCAATCAAACTGTCGTCACGCTGAACATCAAACCCGGCGCGGCGGGCGCGGCGCAACCCGCGCACATTCACACGGGCGTGTGTCCCGCGCCCGGCGAAGTGAAATATCCGTTGACAAATGTTGTGGATGGCAAATCGTCTAGCACGCTCGATGTGAAATTTACCGACTTGCTCAAGGGTGGATTCTCGATTATGGTTCACCAGTCCGCGCAAGAGCTGGCGAAATTTATGGCGTGCGGCAATGTGCCCGAAGGTGCGCTGATCACGCTGGACAAGGGCCGCGATGGCGCGCAAACCGGCGCGGCGGTGCTGGTCGCGCAAGGCGCGAAAACCGAAGTCAACGTGTTCGTCAATCCGAACCCCGGCGTCGCGCAACCGGCGCACATTCACGATGGCGTGTGCCCCGCGCCCGGCGCGGTGAAATTCCCGCTGACGAACATCGCGGAAGGCAAATCGAAAACGGTAGTGGATGCGCCGCTCGCCGATTTGCTCAAAGGCAACTTTTCGCTGATGGTGCATCAATCCGAAAAAGAGCTTGCCAAGTGGGTCTCGTGCGGCAACGTGAAATAAACGCGCGCGCGTGAATCGTCAACCGCCCCGTCGAAATGTTTCGGCGGGGCGGTTTTGTGTAGGGCGCCGAAAAAAACACGCGCCACCGAAATTTTTTCTCGGTGGCGCGTGTTTCATTTCAGCGTGAGCAAGTAGGCGATCAGATCGTCCACTTGTTGCGGCGTCAGCGTCTTGGCGAAATCCTGGGTCATGCCGCTTGAGCCGTCCTTTTCGGTATAGCCCTCGCCCGGCACGAGGTAAAGGTTGGGTTCGAGGAGCGACTCACGGAAATACTCGGCGACGGTTTTGGCTTTGCCGGTGTACGCCGGCGATTTGATGATCTGCTCCGCCGCCGTGGCAATGTTGCCCAGGTTCGGCGCAAACTCGCCGCCGGGGAGCGGCTTGCTCGCGTCGTGGCAACCGTCGCACGCGATCTTGTTGGCGACGAACAACTTGGCACCGTTCGCCGCATCGCCTTTCGGTGCGGGCGCGGTGGCGGGCGCAGTTGTTGCCGGCGGCATTGGCGTTGCGATGGGCGCGGCGCTCGGCGGTGCCGGCGTTGGTGGCGGTGTGCCGCAACCCATCAAGAACACGACGAGCGCAAGGATCAATGCGCGCGAAATTGGCTGAAACATAAACTTCTCCTTTTGGTAATGTGCGATCTCTTGATCGAATTACGCAAAAGAACGTCGCCGGGTTTTATCGGCGCGCGTCCGGCGCAGAATTTCGATTGCGCCGCATTTTCGGGTGTGCTATAATCTAGCCGCTGGCAGGCAAGCGAGTGCGCTAATTTGTTCAAGGAGGCAAAGCCATGGAGTATCGAATGTTGGGGCGAACGGGCGTGTGGGTGTCGCCCTTGTGTTTGGGCGCGATGAATTTCGGTGCACCGACCGGCGCGGCGGAATCTATCCAAATCCTCAACCGCGCGTTGGAGGCGGGGATCAATTTCATTGACACGGCGAACGTGTACAACGCCGGCGAAAGCGAGCGCATTGTCGGGCAGGCGCTCAAGGAGAATGGCAAGCGCGATCAGGTTGTTCTGGCGACCAAGGTACACGGCGCGATGGGCGCGGGACCGAATGAGCGCGGCGACTCGCGCTACCACATCATTCGCGCGTGTGAAGACTCGTTGCGCCGCCTGCAAACGGATCGCATTGATCTGTACCAACTGCATCGTCCGCCGCTGACGATGCCGCAAGATGAAACCTTGCGCGCGTTCGACGATCTCATTCGCGCCGGCAAGGTTGTCTACATCGGCGCTTCGACGCACCCGGCGTGGATGGTGATGGAAGCGTTGGCGATCAGCGAACGCGCGCACCTGGCGCGGTACATCAGCGAGCAACCGCCGTACAATTTGTTGGATCGCCGCATCGAAAACGAACTCATCCCGCTGTGCCAAAAATATGGCTTGGCGATTTTGCCCTGGTCGCCATTGGCGGGCGGCATGTTGGCGGGACGCTACCCGCCGGGCGAAACCTACGCCGAAGGTTCGCGCGCTACACGCTCCGGCGAATTTTTTCGCGTGCGGCTTTCGCAGACGGGCCGCCAAGTGGCGGCGCGCGTTGCGGAAATGGCGCAAGCGCGCGGGATGACTACCGCACAATTAGCGTTGCTCTGGGTCAAGGATCAACCCGGCATCACCGCGCCGATCTTTGGTCCGCGCACGCTCGAACATCTCGAAGCGCTCTTGCCGGTGTTGGAGCAAAAACTTGCCGACGCGGATCGCGCGGTGTTCGACGCGTTGGTGCACCCGGGCAATGCCGTTGCGGATTTTCACAACACGAGCGATTGGATGAAGGCGAGCATCGTAGATTAGAAAATTGGACGCGGACAAGCGCGGAAAACGCGGATATTTTTTCATCTGCGTTTGTCCGCGTTCGTCTGCGTCCAATCCAATGAATTTGGTTTTACCCCGATTCAAAATTTTGGCGCGCGCCGGCAAGCGTTGCGTCGTTGACGAATTAAACCTTGGGTGTTACTATAGAGCCAGCACAAGGAGGGTGGCTATGGCGGGTCTGCTCCAAAAAATTCTCGAAGGCAATTTTAGTTCGCCCCTGGCGTTCGTGTTTGCCATTTTCGTTTTGCTCGCGCTGTATTTTCTCCTGCGCTTGGGCTGGCTCTTTTTCGTGCGCGGCGACGAATTCACCGAAAGCGTGGAAGGCAAACGCCAAGTGAAAAACACCGTGCGCTTGTTGATCGCTTGCGTGTTGATCGCGCTGTTCAGCGGATTTGTGTTCGAGTTCATTCGCATCGGGCGCGACGCCGTTGCCGCGAGCGCGCCCGGCGCGGCGAAGGGTTTCTTCGATTGGCTGTTGGGCAAATGAACGCGTGTGCGCGGTTCGCGTGGCGCGTGTATGCTGTCGTGCTGATCGCCAGCGCGATCGGGCTGGGTCTCGCCGCGCCGGTCGCGCACGCGCAGGGACCTGTGCCGCTGACGGAGGCGGACAAGGTGTGGGCGATTGTGCAACTTGGACTCGACACGTTGCAAGGCAAGGCGACGCTCGGCGCGGACGCGTGGTTCACGCAGGCGCAACAATCCGCGACGCAGTTGCTCGCTTCCAATGCCGATCTCTTCTTCCTCGATTTCGGCAATCCGAATTTACCGCTGAACCAATTTGCCGCAACGCTCGCGCGTAACTTGCTCGCGCTGACGCCGCTGTACGGCGTGGCGTATCTTGGGTTGCTCGTGATCAATTTGTGGAAAGAAAAGCCGATCCCGAATCCGATTCTGTACGCCGGGCTGGTTGCCGGCGTGATGATCTTTCTCGCGGCGTTCGGCTTGCTCACGCAAGGGCTAGGCGAGTTGGGGCGCGCGCTCGCGGCGACGTTGGGCGGCGCGGGCAATGCGCTGTTTGTGCGCGCCACCTTGCTCGACACGGTGCTCCGTGCGCTGGTCGCGCTGCAAAAAAATGGCGGCGTGCTCGCGCCGCTGGTGTTGCTGGTCGTCGGGATCGAAGCGATCATCATTTTGATCCAACTGGCGTATCGCGGCATTTCGCTCGCGTTGTGGCGGCTGTTTGGCGTGTTGTTGATCCCGCTTTCGGTTTTGCTCGAAGGCGTCCAGCCGAAAACGGCGGGCAGGGTGATTGCCGGTTTTTTCGAGGCGTGGCTGGATTTCGTCGGCAAGTTGACTGTGTTGCTGATCGTGCTGGCGTTGGCGAGCGCGGAATCGCTGGCGCGATACGTGTGGATCGTTTTGCCCGCCGGTTTGTTGATCGCGATTTTGTCGTGGACGTACTTGGGCGTGCTGGACAAAATGTTCCGCGATGCGGCGGCGCGCGCGTGGCGCAATGTCGTGCCGCCGGAAGATGTCAGCTCGGCGATGCCGTTGCCGCCCGCCGCCGAAGCCGCGCGCGCCCACGCGGTTGACGAAGCGCGGCGCAAGTTGGTGGAGGAGTAGAACTAGTTCTAGTAACCTCGCAAATCAAGGAGACACAATGGCGACGGGCAGAACGATTAGCGCAAGTTTTCTCACCAAGCGCGACGCGCTGATTATCGAACTATGCAAAGCGATCTCGGCGGCGATTGCCAACTGCATTGACGACGCGGACGCGCGGAAAAAATTTATGGCAGACTTTGGGAAAACGAGTAACACCCGTGACGGTGGCTTGGGCGTAGGCGCGGGCAAACTCCAACGCGATGCGCTGTGTACGCGCGGCAAGCAAGGCAAAGCGCCCTTTTCCAACCGCAATCTGCGTTGGCACCCGCTGGTAGTTGCGGCAGCGCCCGTGAGATTTGCCGAGCCGATCTCGCGGCTTCACGTTCAGGACGATCAACTCCTCGTGTTCGTGACTGAAGAAGAAGGACGTGCGCGCAAATACCCGTCCGACAAAGCGCACGAAATGAAACGGCGATACGTGGCTTTGCCGGCAAACTGGTTGCCCCATCTCAATTTGCTCAAGGGTTGGAACGATACACTGTGGACGCAAAATTCTTGTGTCATTCCAATTCAGGAAGCGTGTGATTGGCACGACGCGGTAGAAACTTATGCGGTGCTTGGCATTGCCGTCGCCATCGAGTTTTTTGGCGCAGATTTCGGCAATGTCTATAGCCAAGTAACGCAGGTACTTGCAAATCAGAAAATTGATGCACGCGTTCGCTTGCCTTCTCCCGTTTTCCCAAAGGATAGGCACGTCATAACAACTTGTCCCGTCTGCCGCGTGTCCATTGCTCAAAATGCGGCGCAGTTGTCGGAACGCGCTCGCGAGCATGTGTGGCAGCCCGCTTGGCGTAACGCCAAACGAGATGAAGGCGAGGATTCGAGCATTCAATTGATGCATGTTCAACCGCTGGTCGAACAAGAACTGCGCCACACCGCCGCCAACGTGCGCTATGGACATCGCTGGTGCAATGTGGCGATGACGGATCATTCGCTCGCGGAAACGCTCGATTTTATGGAATACATCGTAAAGGCGCACAACCGATGCCGGTGAAAAAGAACGTCAACCCGAAGCAGAAAATTGCCAGCCCCAATTTGCCAAAGCGCGCAAAAAAATCTGATGGGTCGAGAATCCATTACCCGCTACGTTCCCGCCCGGCAGTCACCCAAGTTGCCGAACCGAGAAGAAACTCGTATGGCGCACAGCAACTTGGTTTCCCGCCGGTCTTGATCTACAAACGCGACCTGCAACCGATTCACAATCTCAAGGCGGTCTTGCGCGAGATCCGCGATTATTTTGCCGGCAACGTGACCGGCATCACGCGCGATGAGACCATCGTGCAGACGATGATGCGCTTGCTCTTTTGCAAAATCATTGACGAGCAAGAAACCCGCGCGCATGACCTGGTGGAGTTTGCCAATCGCCCGAACGAAAGCCCGACGGAACTCGCGCAACGGATCCGCAAATTGTTTCAGCGCGTCAAGCAAAAAAATGCGGATGTGTTCGACGCCGCTGAAACGCTCGATCTAGACGCGGTGGATTTGGCGCACATCGTGGCTCAATTCCAAGACTATGCGCTTTTGACTGCTGACCGCGATATTGTCGCCGATGCGTTTGAAGAATTGATCGGCAGATCGTTTCGGGGCGGCGAAGGTCAATTTTTTACGCCGCGCAATGTTGTGCTGATGATGATTGATATGCTACAACCGGCAAGCGGCGAGCGGATCATTGATCCGGCGTGCGGTAGCGGCGGCTTTCTCGCGTATATTGCGCGGCACTTGGCGCGGCACCAAGCCCGCAATTACTGGCTCGCCGGAATTGATAAAGATGCTTTTTTGGCGCGCTTGGCGAAAATTTATCTTGCCTTGATCGGCGCAACCGACTATGCGGTTTTTTGCGAAAACAGTTTGGAACAGCCCAAACACTGGGCGGCGCAAACGCAACGCGCCGCGCCGGCGGGAACGTTCGATCTGATTTTGACGAACCCGCCATTCGGCGCAAAAATTCCGGTGATCGGCAAAGAACTGTTGCGTCAGTACGCCTTGGGGCATCATTGGGTTGAAAAAGACGGAGCGTGGCAACGCACTACCGAATTGCTCGATAAGCAACCGCCCCAGGTTCTTTTTATCGAACGTTGTCTGCAATTGCTCAAACCGGGTGGGCGCGCTGGCATCGTGTTGCCCGAGGGCGTGTTTGGCAACCCTTCGGATCGCTACATCTGGGAATACGTGCGCCAAAATGCGCGCGTCCTAGCAATCGTCAGTCTGCCGCCGGAAACATTTCAACCGAGCACGCACACCAAAACGAGCGTGGTGTTTTTTGAAAAGACGCCGGTATCACGACGCGTTTTTATGGCGATTGCCAAAACGATTGGGCACAATAAAAACGGCAAGGAGGTTTTCAAGATCGAGCCGGACGGTGCGCTCGTGCTCGACGCGCAGGGCAACGCGATCATTGACGATGACACACCCGAAATTGCGCGCCGATATAACGACCCCGCGCTCGCGCAAAACGACCACTTGGGCTTTTGGGTTGCGCCAGCGGAGATTGACGATCACATTTTCATCCCCGAATACTATAACCCGGAACTCAAAGCCGAACTCGCGCGCCTGGAACAAAGCGGCAAATATCGCTTGGTCACGGTGGGCGAGCTCGCGCAAACCGGCGTGATCGAAATTCGGCGCGGCAACGAGATTGGCTCGCAGTTTTACGGCACCGGCGATGTCCCGTTCGTGCGGACGACGGACATTGTGAACTGGGAAATCAAGATGGACCCGGTGAAGGCGGTGGCGCGTCAAGTGTACGAGCAATATCGCCGGCAACAGGACGTGCGCGAGCAAGATATTTTGTTTGTCAACGACGGCACCTTTCTCATCGGACGAACAGCGATGATCACGCGGCTCGATACGCAAATTGTCATTCAGAGCCACTTGAAAAAAATTCGCGTGCTCAAGCCGGCGGCGTTGGATCCGTTTTATTTGTTTTACCTGCTCAACTCGAACATTGTGCAACGCCAAATTGCGGTCAAAACGTTTACCCAGGCGACGCTTTCGACCATCGGCAATCGGTTGCGCGAAATCGTCTTGCCGATCACGAACGACTTGCCGCAGATGGAACGCATCAGCCGCCAGGTGCAAACAATCATCGAGCAGAAAACGCACTTGCGCGAACAGACGATCCAACTGGTAGAAACGAGCATTTAACCATGAAACCTCGCTCCATCTTCCTCACGCGCCTGTGGGCGTTTCTCAACTACCGCACGACGCTTGGCATGACGTGGCTCGAACTGTTGACCGCGAGCGGCGGCGGCTTGCTGCTCGCGTGGATTGCCCTGCGCGATTGGAGCGGCGCGGCATTCGGCGTGCCGCTCGCGCTGTACCTCTGCCTTGCCGGATTTTACCGGATGTGGCGCGCGCCCGTCGCCGGTTTGCGTGCGGTGTACGCGGCGTTGTTCAAACCGCTCGACGTGAAACCCAGCGCGCAGAACCAGGTCATCGCCTATCTGCTTGCACTCATCGCGCTTCTGATCCCGTTCGCGCTATTTCTGTTCGAGTGGCGCGTCGCCGTGCTGGTTGGCTTGTTGTTCCTCGCCGCGTTCGTTGCGCTCTGGGCGATCCATGATCGCGAAACGCGCGGTGGGCGGATCAACCTGGGTGCGCCGGCGTCGCGTGTGCCGATCTGGCAAATTCTCGACGACGGGCAAATCGTGCAGCACGACGGCACGCGCACACGCGTTTCGATCATCACTCTCGCGCGAAGCGCGTACAAGCCGGCGCTCCAAGCCGCCGACATTTCGCACACCTTGACCAAATTCCTCGCCTACATCGCCCAGCGCGAAGAAGGCGGCTTGCCGATCAAATTGTTTTGGCTCACCGATTATCACCTGGGTCAACTCGATTTGACGAGCGGCGCTGCCGCCGACGAAAAATATCTCGCCGAACTCCGCGCGCTCGCGGAAGCCGGCGCGCGCAAAGCGCGTGTGATCCTGACCGGCATTGTGTACCCGGTGCAAATCGAAAGCCACGTCCGCGAGTGGCTCGCGCAATTGGATTTCGCGCTTGCGCCGTTGGGTGCGTTCGCCGTCGAATCGCTCGTGCGCCAGTTCCTGTTCAACGAAAGTTTTTTGGCGCAAGTGCAAGAAACCACGCTCGGCGCGCGGGCGTTGCCATCCGCCGCCGCGCGCGGATTTATTCCGGCGCGTTTGCGGTTCGGCGCGCAGATCGAAACGAACCACCTTGCGCTGAACGTGGCGCGCGTCAACACGCCGTTTCCCGAAGCGCGCGATGCATTGATGCGCGCGCTCCAAGCAGTGGATGGCATGGTGACGATCACGCTCACGCCGCAACCGAACGCCGCATCGGCGACGGCGTTGCGCGGTCAATCACTCGCCGCGCGCGTGCCCGGCTTGGGGCGCGCGCAAGAGGCAAAAGTCCTGCGCGAGTTGTTGCTCAAAATCGAAGACCGCCGCACGCTCGAATATCTTTTCGACGCGCAAACCTATTTCATCACGTGGGGCGACGACGCGCGCGCCGCGCAAAAAAATCAAACTCTGGCGAACGCGTACCTCACCGCGCTCGAACTCACGCCGCTGACGGGACGCGCGCTCGACTCGCTCGGCGAGTGGCTGCCGACGCTCGCGCTCGCGCGCCCGGCAAATATTTTCGCGCGCGCGCTCGACTGGCTCGTGTTGCCCGCGCCCGCGCCGGCGCAACGGTTGCTCACGACCGAAGCGATTGCGACGCTCGCGCAAGAAGAGGGAAGCGACGTGTACCTCGCGGACGCGCGCGAACGCATTTTGCTGGGGCGCAGTGTGGATGTGGGCAAAGAGGGTTTGCGTTACGTGGATTTTCGCGCGGACACGGGACCGATGTTGCTCGTGAGCGATCAGGGCGGCGGCAAAACTTCGTCGCTGATTATCTGGTTCATTCTGCGGTTGCAATTGTTGAATTACAAAATCGTCGCCGTGAATTTGAAATACTCGACGCGGATGCAAGCGGCGGTCGAACGTGCCGGCGGCGTCGTGTTGCATCCGTGCGATCCGCCGGACGATTTCGAACGGCAGGCGCGCGCCGCGCTGTTTTCGGATCGCGCCGTCGTCTATCAGCCGGTCAAGGGCACGCGCCCGTTCGCGCTCGCCGACGATCCGTGCTTGCTCGCGTTCATGCGAATTTTCTACGAAGAGTGGTTGCCGCAACGCGACACTCCCGCCGCGCTCGTGATGGACGAAATTCACCGGTTGATGCCGAAAGATCAACCGCTCTCGGCGAACGCGGCGCAAACGGCAACGCTCGTCGCGGAGGCGTTCAAGGATTGGGCGGAGCGCAAACTCGTGATCGCCGCCGCGACGCAAACCTTGCGCGATCTGCTCGGTAGCAACCTGGGAATCGCGCTCCAAAAATTTCGCGCCGTCGCGTACTTTCAGGTGGGGCCCGAAGATCGCGAGATGCTGATCGAAAAAGGATATGCGCCCGCGCTGATCAACGAGATCGTCGGCGCGCGCCGCCGCCCGCGCGGGTTTTGCGTGCTCGTGATGCCGGACGGTTTTTACACGACGATCAAAATTCTCGTGACGCAAGACGAACGAGAAATCATCCAGCGGCTCGATGTCGAGGAAACATCGGACGCGACGCCGCAATTGGAATTTCGGTGAAAAATATGTCCCCTCGTCGTGATGCTTTCGCGGTCTTGATCCTGTTTGCGGTTTTTGTGTGTGCCTGTCCCGTGCTCGTGTCGCTGTTCGGCGGCGAGGCGACGCTGATCGCGCTGGTCGCCACGGTCACGCCGCTACCCACCGACACGCCCACGCCCTCGGCGACGCCGACGCTCACGCCGACGCCGACCCCCACCTTCACGCCGACGCGCACGGCTACGCCCGCGCCCACACTCACGCCCACGGCGACGCCGTTGCCGCGCGTCTATGTGTTGCCGTTTCGGCGCGTCTTTGCCATCGGGCAAAATTCGCCAGCGAGCGAAGCGCCGTTTCTGCTGTACGAAAACGGCGGCGACGCGTTTGAACTGATCGGACAGCAAGGCAACGCGTTGCGTTTGCAAACGCTCGACGGCAGAATGAATTTCTGGGCGACGCGCGACAATCTTTCGACGATTCCGCCGCCGCAAGCCGAGTTCGATTTTACGGTGCGCGGCAAAACGTTGCGCTTTGCGCCGGGCGCGGGGTACGTGTGTGTGCATGCCGATTCGCCGCCGCCGGCGTTTGCGGTGTGCCAGCCCAATGCCGGGTTGACGACGGCGCGCGTGACGGCGCGCATCGTCGCCGGGCACATCACCATTTACTTGGTCGAGCTGAACGGCAAGAGTTATTACGTGCCGCTGGAAGCCGTCGCCGGAATTTCCTAGATCGCGCAAAGCAAAACCCGCTCTGGTCGTTTCGACGAGGGCGGGTTTCTTTTTTTTGCGTTACTTGCAATTGTTCGTGAACGCGGCGTTTGCCGAAGTGGTATCGTTCGGCGAGCCGACGCGCAGGCGTTGCCAGCCCGCGCCGGTGGGTGGCGCGTCCCAGTAGTCGTTCACTATTTGAACGTCCGCTCTCAAGAACGTGATCGTTTGCGACGGCTTCACCGCCGCGTCACTGCGCTCCCACCGATACGTGACCGTGCCGGGCCCGCTCATCGTGATTGTTGCCGTAAAGCCGACGAGCGCGGGACATGTGCCGGTGTACGTCGTTGGGTTGGCGGTGATCGTAATGCTGGTGACGATCCCAGGCACCGGCGTCAGCGTCGGCGTGTTCGTCGGTGTGTTCGTCGGCGTGGGACTGGGGGTGAAGGTGGGCGTGGGACTGGGTGTAAACGTCGGCGTGAAAGTTGGCGTCGGCGTGGGACCCACGAGAGTTCGCACGAGTTCGTTGTTCGCGTAATTCGTTTCCTGCACTTCTTGCAGAGCGTTCACGCGCACGCTCACCACTTGCGTGCCCAGCACGACATAGTTCGGCACGAGCAATTGCGCCGATTGGCCGGCGGGCAACGAGGAAACTGGACTGGCGGTGTAGACCGCGAGACTGTTTGCGATCACCTGGATCGCAAAGGGGCGCGTGACATCGCCCGCGCCAATGTTGCGAATCGTGAAACTGATCAGGTTGCTCGGCGCAAGCGCAATGTCGGTCACGACGAGGTCAGGCAAATCTTGCACGACGACCGTCACCACGCGATCCGATACGCCGCCGGGTCCGCTCGCCAATAATTGGTACGTCGTCGTCGCCGTCGGCGAAACGAGTTTCGTGCCGGCGGCTTCCACTTTTTCTTGGTTGAGAAAAACTTGGTCTGCGCCGCTCACGTTCCAAGTCAGCAAGACCGGCGTGCCGCGCGTGATCATGGTTTGGTTCGCGGAAAAAATGTTGATGCCCGGCGGCGGGATCGCCGTTCCGGTGGGCGTGAGGGTCGGCGTGCGCGTGGGCGGCGCGGGCGTGAAGGTGGGCGTGATCGTCGGCGTGCGCGTGGGCGTGCGCGTCGGCTCGGGCGGACCCGCGACGGCGAATTGCCACACGCGGGTTGTTTCGTTGCCGGCAGTGTCGCGCAACTTGATCTGCGCGCTGTGCTGACCCGAAGTCAAATCCGCGCTGTAGGTGATTTGGCTGGCAGTCACCTGGGCGCGTTCCGTCACGTCCAAGCCGTCGAGCACCAAACGCGGCGATTTGGCTTCGACGGTGCGATCATCGCGAAACCCAACTTGGATCAGCGTGCGGGTCAGGGTCGAGCCGGCGGTGGGGTTGTAGGGCAAGACCGCATTCTCCGCCGGTTCCAGGCGGGTGATCGTGGGCGCGGTCGTGTCGCGCGTTAGGAGATCGTAGAGGAGAAAACCGCCGACACCCAGGATCGTGACGACGAGCGCGGTCAGCAGAGCTAGGAGAATCAAGCGGAGCGAGCACGCGCTCGAAATTTTTTCCGGTTGCAAAACTTGGGCGACCGGCGATTCCGTCGCTGGCGCAACTTCGAGCGAAACGCCGGCGGTTTCGGTGGGCACGACGGAGGCGGCGATGCGTGCCGACGCGATCACTTTGGCGCGCATTGCCACCGCGAGCGAGTCGGGCAGGATCACGACTGGCAGGTAACCGAACAGCGAGCCGTTGATGCCGAGTCGGCGGTGCATTCCCCAAATGCGTTCGGGATCGATTTGCGACGAGAGCGGGCGATTTTGTTGCCGGGCTTGAATGTCGAACTGATTTTCAAACAGGTGCCGGGCTTCATCGAGCAGGCGCGGCAGGTCGGTGCGGGCGACGCTGAGCGCGTGCGCTTTTTCGGTGGGTGAAAGCCCGTGCAATTCTTCGGCGATGAGCACGGCGCGGTGAAACGCCGGAATCGAGCGCGCGGCGCGCCAGATGTCGCCGGCGATGCCCGAGACGCTGGGTTCGCTCGAGGGCGGCAAGGTGTCGAGCCAGCCCTTTTGCCGGAGAAAGGCGAGCGCGATTTCGCGCGCCAGCCCGTAGAGCCAGCCGCGCACCGATTCGTGCGCGCCGACCGCGGTGATGCTGGCGGGCGCGCGCGCGAAAACTTCTTCGAGCAAGCGTGCGGCTTGATCGCGGTCGCCGGTGACGCGATAAATAAATTCGTACAGCGCGGGGCTATAGCGGTCGAACAATTCGCCAAGCGCGTTGCGTTTTCCAGTTTGCAGGTCGCTGAGAATTTCGTGATCGGATTTGCTTGCCATTGCAAACCTCCGGGCTTAGGCGCGCGTCATTTGCGTTAGGGACAAGCCCGCGCGCCATAGATAGAAAAAGCCCAATAGGGTGACCGGCAAAAATAATGCCGCGTGTAACACGAGGGTATAACTCGCCGCTAAACTTTGGTCTATGCCAAAAGCGGTCAACACGAAAATGATGGGCGCGTCGAAAACGCCGACATACCCCGGCGTGCTCGGCGCAATCGTGACCAAGTTGGCGAACGCGCACGCGATGAGAAACACGGCGAAGGGCAACGCGATGCCAAACCCCCACGCGATCACGAGATACATGCCGGTTTCCAACAGCCAGGCGAGCACCGACAAGGCGTAGACGGCGAACGAATCGGCGGGACTGCGGAGCACGCCCAACCCGTCGAGTAACGCGCGCGTCAATTGCCGGGCGCGTGTTTGGAGCGTTTCGCCGGGAATGTGCCGCAGAAAAAATTCGGCGAGGCGCTCGGCGCGGCGGGGCATCCCGGCGAGCACGGCGAGCGCAAGGATCGCGCCGATAAAGATCGCCCCGACGATCCGCAAACGCGTGTTCCATTCGGCGTCGCCAAAGTTGACGAGGAACGATCCGGCGACAAAAAAGGTCAACATGGTCAAGCCGTCAAAGATGCGCTCGACGACGATGGTGACGAGCGTGGCGGCTTTGCTCACGTTTTCCTGTGCGCCCAGCACATACGCGCGCACGAGCTCGCCCATCCGCATCGGCAAGATGTCGTTTGCCATGTAGCCGATCACGACTGTGGCGAAGAGGGTTCGGCTGGGGATGGCTTTGATCGCGCGTAACAGGAAATGCCAGCGCAGGGCGCGGACGCCGACGCCGGCGAAATACAACGCGAGCGCCGGCAACAGGTAGCCGTACTGTGCGCGGCTGAGCGAGTCCCACAGCCGCGCGGGTTCTGTCTGCGAAAAAACGTATGCCAGCAAAATGACGCTGACGAGGAGTCCGATCCAAAAGCGTTTTTGTGTCAGCATGAAAAGTAGCTTGCCTCGTTGA
>CAIKBD010000113.1 GCA_903825565.1 uncultured Anaerolineales bacterium
GAAGTCAGCACGCGCCAAATTATCCTTGACGATCAACCGCTGATTCAACACATCATCCGCGACATCACCGAACGCAAACACACCGAAGCCGCGCTACGCGCGAGCGAAGAAAAATTTCGTTCGCTGTACGAATCTATGCTCGAACTGGTCGCCCTGCACGAACTCATCACCGACGCGGACGGCAATCCGATTGACTATCGCATCCTCGATTGCAATCCGGCGTTCACGCGCATCACCGGCATCCCGCGCGCCCAAGCCATCGGCGCGCGCGCCTCGCAAGTTTACCACATGCCCGAACCGCCGTACCTCGCCACGTATGCCCAAGTCGCGCGCACCGGCGTCCCAACACACTTCGAAACGTACTTTGCGCCGATGGATAAACACTTTAACATTTCCGTATTCGCACCCAGCCCCAGCCATTTCGCCACCGTCGCGTTGGACATTAGCGAACGCGTGCGCGCGGAAACCCAACTCAATGAACTCAACGCCGCGCTCGAACACCGCGTCGGCGAACGCACCGCGCAGCTACAAGCCGCCAACAAGGAACTTGAAGCGTTTTCCTACTCCGTCTCGCACGACTTGCGCGCGCCCTTGCGCGCGCTCGACGGTTTCTCGCGCATCGTGCTCGAAGAGTACGCCACACAACTGCCGCCCGACGCCGCGCGCTATCTCGGCATCATCCGCGCGAACGCGCAACAAATGGGGCGCTTGATTGACGACCTGCTGTCTTTTTCGCGCTTGAGCCGCCAAGCGCTGAACCGGCAACCGGTCGCCATGAAAAAACTCGCGCAAGACACCCTTGCCAATTTGCTCGGCGAAACCGATCACGCGCGCCTCACCATCGCGCTCGCCGAACTCCCGCCCGGCGAAGGCGACCCCAACCTCCTGCGCCAAGTATGGATGAACCTGATTGACAACGCGATCAAGTACACGCGGCGGCGCAATCCAGCGCACATTACCATTGGCTTTGAACCGGCAACCGATCACAACCCGGTCGTCTACTTTGTGCAAGACAATGGCGCCGGCTTTGATATGCAGTACAGCGACAAACTGTTCGGCGTGTTCCAACGCCTGCACCGCGCCGAAGACTATGAAGGCACCGGCGTCGGCTTGGCTATCGTCCAACGCATCATCCACCGGCACGGCGGCCGCGTGTGGGCGCGCGCCGAGCTGGAACAGGGCGCAACGTTCTATTTCACGCTGGGCTAAATTCACTTTTGAAAGGAATACCCGTGCCCGATCAACCCGTTGAAATTTTACTCGTCGAAGACAACCCCAACGATCTCGAACTCGCGCTGCACGCGCTCAAACGCAACCACCTCGCCAACCATCTCGTGGTGGCGCGCGACGGCGTCGAAGCCCTGGACTTTATTTTTTGTACTGGCGCGTTCGCACAGCGCCAAATTGAAAACGGCCCCCGCGTTATCTTGCTCGATCTCAAACTGCCGCGCGTAGACGGCATCCAAGTTTTGCGCCGACTCAAAGCCGATCCGCGCACGCACAATATTCCGGTCGTCGTGCTCACCACGTCCAGCGAAGACCGCGACATTAAAGAGTGTTACGATCTCGGCGTCAACAGTTACATTGTCAAGCCGGTGGACTTTACCCAATTTACCGAAGCCGTGCGGCAACTCGGTTTTTATTGGCTTTTGCTCAATCACCCGCCCCAAACCTAGGCGGATGAAAATTGACGGCGGTCGGCAGTCGTTCGTCGGCAGTCATATTTTCAAAGGAGTTTCAATGAGTAACCTACCCGAAAAATTTACCGATCTGTTCGTGGCGGAGAAAAAAGCACTGGCGTACCTTGCACTCGTCAAGCGCGACGGCACACCCCAGGTCACGCCGGTCTGGTTCGATTTTGATGGCACGCACATCATCATCAACACCGCGCGGGGCCGCGTCAAGGACAAGATTCTGCACAAGCATCCGCGCGTCGCGCTGGCCATTGCCGACCCCGCCAACCCGTACCGCTATGTGCAAGTGTCCGGCAAGGTCGTCGGCGAAACGGAAGACGGCGGGTACGAACAAATCTGCGCGCTCGCCGAAAAATATCGCGGCGTCCGCGAGTACCCGAAAAACCCCGGCGAAGTGCGCGTCACGTACAAAATCCTGCCAGAAAAATTTACGACGATGGGCTAAGCCCGCAACGCAAAACTGGGAAGGTGTTCGCGCCCGCGAACCTTCCCAGTCTGCTACCAACCTCACACTTGCCGACGACTCACCCGCCGCCGCGCACGATGTCTGCCATCGCCGCGATGTGCGCCGGCGTGGTGCCGCAACACCCGCCGATGATCCGCGCGCCGGCGGCGCGCAGTTGCGCCGCGCTCTGCGCCATCATCGCTGGCGTCGCACGGTACACCGTCGCGCCGTTTTCAATTTCGGGAATGCCCGCGTTCGATTTGGCAACAAGGATCGCGTTCGGCGTGGTCGCGCGCATTTTTTGGATCACCACGAGGAGTTCATCAGGTCCGTTGCCGCAATTGCCGCCGAACGCCGCGACGCCCCACTCGCTCAACGTGCGCGCCGCCGTTTCCGGTTTCACGCCCATCATCGTGCGCCCGCGCGTGTCAAAGGTCAGCGTCGCCAGGATCGGAATCTCGGCGGAGACTTGGCGCGTGCCTGCAATCGCCGCACGCACCTCTTCAAGATCCGCCATCGTCTCGATCCAGATCGCATCAGCGCCGGCGACGATCAGCGCGCGCACCTGCTCTGCAAACCCAGCCACCGCCTCGTCAAACGCGAGTGTGCCGAGCGGCGCGAGGATTTCGCCGGAGGGTCCCACGTCGCCGGCGATCAGCGCGGCGCGGTCGCCGATCTCCGCGCGCAAAATTTCGACGCCCGCGCGATTGAGCTCCTCCCCACGCGCCGCCAAGCCGTGCCGGGCGAGCCGCCAACGCGAGCCGCTAAACGTATTCGCCAGAATAATGTCCGCGCCCGCGGCGAGGTACGCGCGTTGAATCGCGCGCACGCGATCCGGGTGCGTCACATTCCACAGCATCGGCAATTCGCCGGCGTCCAGCCCGGCTTGTTGCAACATCGTGCCCATCGCGCCGTCGGCGATACGCACGGGCGCTTGTTCGACCCAGGTTTGCCACTTGCTCATTGCGTCAACAACTCCTCCAAAATTTGAACGTGCGTTTGAAATGCGCGCGCATCGTACAACACATAGCGCACCAGTTTGATTTCGGGATGCTCGGCGAGGTAATCCAAAATGATGCGGAACGCGATACGCGCCGCCGCTTCCATCGGATAGCCGTACACGCCGGTCGAGATCGCCGGGAACGCGATGGACGCGCACGCGTGTTGCGACGCCAGTTCGAGACAGGCGCGGTACGCGCTGGCAAGCAACACCGATTCGCCGTGCTTGCCGTCGGCATACACGGGTCCGACGGCATGAATAATGTGCCGCGCTTGAAGTTGATACCCGCGCGTGATTTTCGCGTTGCCCGTTTCGCAACCGCCCAGCGTGCGACATTCGGCGAGCAACTCGCGCCCCGCCGCGCGATGAATCGCGCCATCCACGCCGCCGCCGCCCAACAGCGACGAGTTCGCCGCATTCACAATCGCATCCACGTCTTGCCGGGTAATGTCGCCCTGCACCAGTTCGAGAGACGCGTCATTGATCTGGACTTGCATTTTCACCTCCGCAATATTGGCGTTCGATTTCACCGAGCCGCGCCACGCACGCCACATCTGCCGGGTCAGTGCCCGGCGGCGTGGCGAACCATGCCGCAAGAATTTCTGTGGCGATGATCTCGGACGTGGCGCGCAAGGACAGGCACAACACATTCGCACGATTCCACAGTCGCGCGCCTTTGGCAGTCTCGGCGTCGTGGCACAGCGCCGCGCGAATCCCCGGCACCTTGTTCGCGGCAATCGTCACGCCCGTCCCCGTCCAACAAAACAAAATGCCTTCGTCCGCTTGCCCGCGCGCCACGCGTTCCGCCACCGCCA
>CAIKBD010000114.1 GCA_903825565.1 uncultured Anaerolineales bacterium
GCACTCTTTTGCAAACATCGAACTCACCAACGGCGCGCACATCACACTCGCGATCAAAATCGCGCTAGCGAGCGGCGCGGCGCGGCGCATGATCGTCGGCAATCCCCAAATTCAACTGAGTGACGCGCTCGCTGGCGAAACGCCCGCATCCGTCGCGCGCGCGGAACGGCTCGCGCGTCCCGGCGAAATCATCGCCGACCGCGCGACGCTCGCCGCGATGACCAATGCGCCAGCGTACGAGTGGCGCACCGAGACCAGCGGGGAAACGTTCGCCGTGATCGCCCCAGCAGATTATACGGACGAGCCGCCGATCATGCGCGCGCCAAGCGAAGATGTGCTGAACGACGCGCAACTGCGCTCCTGGGTATTGCCCGGCGTGTACGAACGTTATCGCGCGGGCTTGGCAGAATTTTCGCTGGAACTGCGCCCGGCGGTTGCGCTCTTCGCGCGCGTCGAAAACAACGCATTAGAAGAAACAGATGCGCTGATTCGGCGCGCGCAACAAGTTGTCGCGCATTACGACGGCGCGCTGATTCAACTGACGTTTGATGATCACGGCTATTATTTTTACGCGACATTCGGCGCGCTCAACGCGCACGAAGATGATGCGTGGCGCGCCGTGTACGCCGCATTCGACTTGCAACAGATCGCACGCTTAGCCATCGGCATCAGTTGCGGCACGCTTCGCGTCGGCGCGTACGGCGCAAGCACGCGGCGCGCGTTTGGCGCACTCGGCGATGCCACGAACCTTGCCGCGCGTCTGATGACTGTCGCACCCGCCGGCGAAATTCGTTGCGATTACAACGTCTACCGCGCCGCCAGCAAACGAATCGCATTTGAAACGTTGCCGCCCATTCGCGTCAAGGGCAAAGCGGGACTCGTGCGAGTTTACAAGCCGAACAGTCAACAGTCAACAGTCAACAGTCAACAGTCGGAAATCATCGGACGGCGCGCGGAAATTGCGGAAATCGAAAAAGCGTTGGACGCGGTGCAAGCCGGCGCAACCCGCGCGCTCGTCATCGAAGGGGAAGCGGGGATTGGCAAATCGCGCTTGGTGGACGAGTTGAAACGCGCGGCACGCGAACGCGGCTTGACCGGTCTCATCGGCTATGGGCAAAGCATCGAACAACAAACGCCGTACCGCGCGTGGCGCGATGTGTTCAATTCCTATTTCGAGTTGGATACCGTGACCGATGCGAACGAACGCCGCGCGCGCGTTGAATCACTCGTGGCGCAACTGATCCCCGAACACGCGCCACGTTTGCCCGTGCTCAACGATGTCCTGGGGCTAGACATTCCCGAAAACGAGTTGACGCGATCATTCGACGCGAATCTGCGTCAGCAAAATGTGACGCTCGTGTTGACCGCGCTGTTGCGCGCGTGGACAAACGAGCGCCCGCTTGTGTTGATTCTCGAAGACGCGCACTGGCTCGATGGCTTGTCGTGGAATCTAGCGATGCAGGTCGCACGCGCGTTAGCGCTCGTAAACGCGCCGTTGCTGTTTGTGATCGTCAATCGTCCGTTGGATGACGCGAGCACAGATCGCCCGCCGAGCGCGGGGCAAAAAATCGTCGCCGAGTTGCGCGCGTTGCCTATCACACAATCGCTCGCGCTGTCCGCACTCGCCCCGGCTGCCATCGTCGCATTAATCACGCGCCGGTTGCAGGTGGCTCCCGACGCGCTTCCCGCGCCGCTCGTCGAATTGGTGCAAACGCGTGCGAACGGCAATCCCTTTTTCGCGGAAGAACTTGTCTTGCATTTACGCGATACCGGCGTAATCGAAACCTGGGAAGATTCAAGCTCCCAGATTTCTTATCTCGTCCTCCCCGACACTCTGCACGGGCTTATCCTCTCGCGCATTGATCACTTGCCCCCCGAACGACAATTCGTCGTCAAGGTTGCCGCGGTGATCGGGCGCGCGTTCGCGTTCGCGCCCCTACAGCATGTCGTCAATCGGTACGTGACGATGATTGATGGATCGCTCAAGGAACATCTCACCGCGCTGACGAAAGCCAATTTTACTTTTCGCGAAACACTCGAACCTGAACTGACCTTCGTTTTCAAGCACATTATCACCCAGGAAGCCGCGTATCAAACCCTCTTGTTTTCGCAACGGCGCGAACTGCATCGGAGCGTCGCGGAATGGTACGAAAATAGTGATGAGTGGTCGGTGGTGAGTGGTCAGAAAATCCAATCACTATCCACTACCCACTATCCACTGCTCGCGTATCACTATCGGTACGCGGAGGACGCAGACAAGGAACGCCACTATTTACTTCGTGCGGGCGACGCCGCAGAAAAAATTTTTGCAAACGATGCGGCGCTTGGATTCTACACGCGCTTGCTCACGCTCAGCGCGCCGCCCGCGCAACCCGCAATTCGGCTCAAGCGCGGCAAAGTGTTCGAGTTGGTTGGACGATGGGCGGAAGCGGAGCAAGATTACCGCGCGGCGTTGACGATAGCGGAGCCGCTTCCCAATGGCGAGTTGGCGACACGCGTCCGGTTTCATCTCGGCGATTTATTTCGCCAGCGCGCGCACTATGCGCTCGCGCGCGAACACTTGACGCGTGCGCTGACTGCGGCGCAAACGCTCGGCGCGCGCGACCTGCAAGCGCACAGTATTCACGCGCTGGGGAAAATTCTAAGCGAGGAAGGCGATTACGCGCAGGCGCAAGCGCATTTCGAGCAGGCACTCGCCGTGTGGCACGCGCTGGACGATTCACGCGGGCAAGCCACCGCGCTCCACGCGCTGGGCAACATTGCAATTTTTCGCGCCGATTACGCGCACGCCGAAGAAAACTATGCCCAAGCCCGCATGATTTTTCACGCCATCGGCGCGCGCGCGGACGAGTGCAACACACTGAACAACCTGGGCACTGTCGCGCTCTATCGCGGCGAGTACGACCGCGCCGCGAATTTCTACGCCGACGCGCTCGCGCGGGCGCGCGAAATCGGCGCGCGCCGCAACGAGAGCAACGCGCTCGGCAATCTGGGCATCGTCGCGCATTATCAGCAAGATTATGCGCGCGCGATGGCGTACACGGAGCAAGCGCTCGAAATTGATCGCGCGATGGGGCATCAGCAGGGCATGGGGCGCAAATCGAACGCGTTAGGTGAATCGGCGCGCGCACAGGGCGATTATGCGCGCGCGCAGACGTACTATGCCGAAGCGCTCACGATTGCGCGCACAACCGGCGAGCGGCGCAGTGCGAGTATCGCGTTGGGCAACCTGGGATTGGTCGCGCTCGAACAACGCGCTTACGCCGCCGCACTCGCGCAGTACACCGAGGCAGCAACCATTGCAAACGAGTTAGGGGATCGGGATCGCATCGGCTACGCGTTGACCGGGCTTGCGGAAGCGCAATGCGGCGTCGGACAATTCGCGGACGCGGAAGCGACGATCCGCAAAGCAATTGCGGTGCGGCGTCAAGTCGGGCAACAAGCTCTGGTGATGGAATCGGTCGCAGGGCTAGCGCGCATTTTTCTTGCGCAAGGCAAACCCACTCTCGCACTCGACGCCGCGCAGGAAATTCTTGCATATGTAGATCGCGATCAACCGCTCGAAGCGGCGAACGAACCACTGCGAATTTTGCTGACGTGTTTTCACGTTCTCGCGCGCAACACGCAGCCGCGCGCGCCGGAAATTCTCGCGCTCACATTTCGCCGTCTACGCGAACGGCTCGCGCGCATCGCTGATCCAAACGCACGCCGCACAGTGATCGCGCAATCGCCCTGGAACCGTGAGATCATCGCGGCATGGGCAACAGTCACGGGGCAGTCGCATGAGCACGTGATCGCCGAAGCGCTCACTCCGTTCGGAGAGTAATCACCCCACCTGCGCGATCCATCGCGCGTACCATTCGCCGCTGTCCTTGACGATGCGTCGCTGGGTGGCGTAATCGGTGTAGACGATACCAAACCGTTTCGAACAGCCAAACGCCCATTCAAAATTGTCGAGCAACGACCACACGAAATAACCGCGCACATCTACGCCGCGCGCGATGGCGTCGCCGACCGCGGCAATGTGTTCGCGTAAATAATTCACGCGGCGCGGATCGCGCACACGCCCGTCCGCATCCACCACATCGGGAAACGCCGCGCCGTTTTCGGTGATGTAGATCGGCGGCAGGCGATAATCGCGCGCCAACTGCACGAGCAATTGCGTAAACGCTGGCGCGTGAACCTCCCAGCCCATTTCCGTGTACTCGGAGCCGGGCACAGCCAGCGCTCGACCTTGCTCATCCACCACATGCCGCCGATAAAAATTGACGCCGACGTAATCGAGTTTCTGCGCGATCAACGCCAAGTCGCCGGGTTGGAGCGTCGTCCCAAGTTGTGCCAGCATCGGTTCCACCGCAAGTGGATAGTGCGCGCGGAAAAGCGGATCGGGAAACAGCGCGCCCGTTTTCTGCCAGATCGTTTCCGCGACCAACCGATTCGTTTCCGAATCGTGCAACGGTTCCACCGGCGTAAAATCAAGCACGATGCCGACTTGCGCGGACGGCAGCAGCGCGCGGATCGCCTGGGTCGCCAGACCGTGCGCGACGAGCAAGTGGTGCGTCACTTGAAAAGCGAGTAACTCGTCACGCAGTCCCGGCGCATGAACGCCGAGATGATGTCCCAGGAACGCGATCACATACGGCTCGTTGAGCGTCGTCCAATACCGCACACGGTCGCCCAGGCGTTTCACCATGAGCGCGGCATAATCGGCAAAGTAATGCCCCACATCGCGATTGCTCCACCCACCGAGTTCGAACAAGGCAACCGGCAAATCCCAATGATATAACGTGAGAAACGGTTGAATGTTCGCGGCGAGTAACGCATCCACGAGCCGGTCGTAAAAATCCAAACCCGCTTGGTTCGGCGCGCCGCGCCCGGTCGGCAATACGCGCGACCAGGCGGTGGAAAAACGGTACGCACGCAAGCCCAGTCGTTGCATCAGCGCGACATCTTCGCGGTAACGGTGATAATGATCGCACGCCACGTCGCCGGTTTCACCGTTGAAAATTTTTCCCGGCGTATGATTGAACCGATCCCAGATCGATTCGCCCTTGCCGTCTGCCTGCCATGCCCCTTCGATTTGATGCGCCGCCGTCGCCGCGCCCCACAAGAAATCAGTTGCGAAATTCACGGGATGCTCCTTTCTCGACGTTTTTTCTCATCGGGTACACCATAACGCAATCTTGGAATTTGATCAAGTTCACAGACCAGGCAAGTTGCGCGCTCCCCGCTTGACCGCTTCATAGATCGTGTTCAGCGGCACACCGCGTTCACGCGCCGCGCGCGCGCAATCGTCGTACTCGGGCGTGATCGTCCGCGTCCCGTTCGGACGATGCGCGACCTTGGCTTGAATCGCGCCAAATTCCGTTGCGACCGAAATGATTTCGCGCGCGAGCGTGTAGCGTTGCACGATGCGTTCGCGCACACCGAGCGTCGTCGTCTCGTCGAAAATGATCGCGCGCAAATCCGCCGCACGCTCGACCGGCGCGAACACACGCAACCAGGTCGCGGGACGATTCTTTTTCATGTGCATCGGCGTCAGCGTCACGTCGAGCGCGCCCGCCTCGAACAAACGCACCATCACAAAATCGTACGTCTGCGGATTCAGATCGTCAATGTTCGTTTCAAGTTCGACGATGGATTCCGTCACGGTTGATTGCGATGCGCTCGCGCCAAGAATCACGCGCAGAACATTCGGCGTGGGATCGTCGCGCGTGCCTGCGCCGTACCCAATCGCGTGCGGGGTCATGCGCGGCACGTTGCCGAATTCATTCGCGAGTGTTGTGAGAATCGCCGCCGCTGTCGGCGTCACCGTTTCGCGTTCGCCCTCCACGCCGACAATCGGCGCGTTGTTGAGCAGGGCGAGCGTCGCGGGACCGGGCAACGGAAAATTGCCGTGCGCCATCATCGCGCGTCCACGCGCAAGCGGAAACGGCGACACGATGACGCGCGCGACGCCAAGCAAGTGCAAACCGATCACCGCGCCGACGACATCCACAATCGTGTCCAAGCCGCCCAACTCGTGCAGATGAATTTGTTCAAGCGGTTGCGCGTGAATCTGCGCTTCGACCTCGCCCAATCGCGTGAGGATGCGCGCGCTCGTCGCTTGCACATTCGCCGGCAAATCGCTCGCCGCGATCACCGCGAGCAAATCGCGCAGATGCCGCTCGGTCTTCTCATCGTCCACGCGCACATCGAGCCAGGTCGCCGCAATGCCGCGCCGCATGACGCGTTTCGTTTCAAACGCCCAACCGGGGAGCGCAAGCCCGTCGAGCGCGGCGCGCAACGCATCAAGTTGCAACCCGGCATCGAGCAACGCGCCGAGAATCATGTTGCCGCTTGCGCCGCCGAGCAAATCAAAATAAATTGTGTCGTGTTTCATTCTTGGGATTTCCTGGTTTTCGAAACTATACGCAAAATTCGAATGGGATGCGGACGAGTGCGGAAAACGCGGAAATTTTTTGTCCGCGTTCATCTGCATCCAAAGTTCTTTAGGTGTCAAACTTGGTGGCATCGGGTATTGATGAGGTTGGCGAGATAGCCCGCGCCGAATCCGTTGTCAATGTTGACGACGGCGATCCCTGGCGCGCACGCGTTGAGCATTGTCATCAATGCGGCGACGCCGCCCAAGCCCGTGCCGTAACCGATGCTCGTGGGCAAGGCAATCACCGGGCACGCGACCAAGCCGCCGACGACCGCCGGCAATGCGCCATCCATCCCGGCGACGACGACGATGACATTCGCTTGCATCAACTTGTCGCGCGAGTCGAGCAAGCGATGAATGCCGGCGACGCCGACATCGTACAGTTTTTCAACGCGACTGCCCATCGCGCGCGCGGTGAGCGCGGCTTCTTCAGCGATAGGCACATCGGCGGTACCGGCGCACGCGATCAAAACGTATTGCGCGACATTCCTGGGTTGCGGCATCGCGCCCAGCGTGACGATGCGCGCTTCGGGAAAATAATTCGCGTGCGGTAACTCGCGCTCAATGGCGGAAAAAATTTCGGGCGTGACGCGCGTGCCCATCACGAGTCCGTTCGCGTGTTCGCTGGCGAGCTTTTGCATAATCGCAACCGTGTGCTCGGTGCGTTTGCCTTCGCAAAAAACCACTTCGGGAAAACCCTGGCGCAGAGCGCGATGATGATCGAGTCGCGCAAATCCCAGGTCTTGGTACGGCAAGTCCTTGATGCGCGCGAGCGCATCCTCAATCGAGCGTCCGCCCTCGCGCACCTCTTCGAGCACCTCACGCAATTGCTCGGCGTTCATAGTGTTTCCACCTGCGGCGCAATTTGCGAATTGAGCGCGCCCATCCGATAGCCCTCCAGGTTGAGCGTGACCGCGCGAAAGCCGAGTGCGTTCAAGTACGCCACGATGCCCGCGCGATTTTCGCGCACGAGCGAAATGGTTTCAGGCGCAACCTCGATGCGCGCCACATCGTTGAGATGACGCACGCGCACCTGACCCACGCCGAGCGCGCGCAAATAATTTTCGGCGCGTTCGACCTGGGACAGCGATGCGAGCGTGATGCGCGTGCCGTACGGAATGCGCGACGACAGACACGCGGCGGCGGGCTTGTCCCAGTTCGGCAAACCTTGCGCGCGCGCGAGTTGGCGAATTTCCGCTTTCGTCATGCCCACGTCGAGCAAAGGACTGCGGACGCGATGTTCCTGCGCGGCGCGGCGGCCTGGGCGCACGTCGTGCGCGTCGTCGGCGTTGTTGCCGTCCACGACAAAACGCAAGCCCTCGCGCGCGGCGATGGCGACGAGCGCATCGTACGTGTGCGTTTTGCAAAAGTAGCAACGGTCGGGCGAATTGTCCACGTAACGCGCATCGCTCATTTCCGAAATCGGAATGCACAAGTGGCGCGCGCCAATGTGTTGCGCGAGTGTTTGCGCCTCGCGCAATTCTGCGCGCGGCAAACTCGGCGAGTCGGCGGTCACGGCGAGCGCGGACGCGCCGAGCACATCGTGCGCGACCTTGAGCAGGAATGTGCTGTCTATGCCGCCCGAGTACGCGACGAGGAGCGATTCCATCGCGCGCAGGTTGTCTTGCAATTGTTCGAATTTGTTCATTCCCTCTCCTGTCTAGATTATGCGAGCAACAAAAAACCACGCCGGGATTGTCCAACTTCAAGTCGGCAATACCTGCATGGTCGTTTCAAAAATATAAAATTGGTTTAGCAATACCTACGCCAAAGCGGGTTTTGTAGGACAATTTTGGAAAATTGTCCTACGGTTGCGACAAGCTTTTTCAAATTGGCAAGGTGATGTTTACCCGAACGATTTAGAACGAGGCAATCTTCAGATTGCACGCCACTGATTTCATATCAGCGGCGCGGACTAGACAACGCGCGCGAAATTGTCAAACGCGCGATTCTTTGACGAGCGCAATCGCCGCGCTGATTTGTTTGGCGAGTGGTTTGCTTTCGATGCCGATGATTTCGAAATGCGCTTGATTGACCGGCAACAATAATTTGCGCCCGCGCGCGCCGGCGACCGCTTCGGCAATCGCGGGCGTGATTTCGCCGAGCATCGAGTTGGGCACGATGACACCAATCGGCGCGATGATGAAATCCGCCAAGCCGACCGAAACGCGGATCGCATTTTCGCCGCTCGCGCCGCGCGTCGCTTTGGCTTGCATCATGCGATCCGTCGCCACCGCGTTTGCGCCGAGCGCGAGAATTTCCGCATCGGGCAATTCCTGGCGCACCTGCGTGACGATTTGCGCGCCGATGCCGCCGCCCATTCCATCCATCACCACGACGATCATGCGTTCACCTGCGCCCCAGAGTTTGCCGGTTCACGCCAAGACCGTGCGCGGCGTCAAGCGCGCCGCCGGCAAATATTGGTGCGGACATTTGACCAAGACGTTGGTCGCTATGAACGAGCCATCCGCCGCGCGCATTCCATCGAGCACGGCCGTCACGCCATCGCGGAACGCGTCCGGCGCAATGCCGCGGTACACGACGTTGAGCGTCGCGCGCTCGCCTGCCAATTGAAAGTTCAACGTGCGCGTCGCATTGTCCCAGCGAATCGAGCCGGGCACCACCGCGCCGCCCACGCGCACAGCGGCGGCGCTCGCCGCGCGCGGCGCGTATTCGTCCACCGTGAGGTAATAACTCGCGGCAGGCGAGACGACAAGCCAATAGATCACATGTAAAACAACCGGCACGAGCAGGATCGCGCCGATCACGATTTTCTTATTCATCGCCTTCCTTTGTCTTTCAATCACCCTGGAACAAGTAGCCAAATCCGCGTTCGGTGAGAATGTGTTCCGGCTTGCGCGGATCGTCTTCGACTTTGCGGCGCAAGTACCAAATGTAGCGTTTGACATAGCCGGTATCTTCGCCGAATTCATAACCCCACACCTTGTTGAGCAATTGCTCGTGCGACAAGACGCGCCCGGCATTCTCGGCAAGCGTGGCGAGCAAGCGATACTCGGTCGGCGTCAGTTCGATCACCGCGCCGGCTTTGGTCACCCGGCGCGAATCGGTGTCAATCACCAAATCGCCGCTGGCGTACCGCTTTGCCTTGTGTTCCGGCGCAACCTGGCGCGCGCGGCTGAGCACCGCGCTGACGCGCGCGACGACTTCGGCAAAACTGAACGGCTTGGTCACGTAATCATCCACGCCCGCCGCAAAGCCCTTGAGCTTATCGTTCTCCTCGTCCTTTGCCGTCAGCATAATGATCGGCACCGGACTCACTTGGCGAATTCGTTGCGCGGTTTCCCAGCCATCCATGCGCGGCATCATCACGTCGAGCAAAATCAAGTCGGGTTGTTTGGCGTACAATTCTTGCAAGCCGTCAATGCCGTTGCCCGCCGTCACCACGTCGAACTCGGCTTTGGCGAGCGCCTCGCGCAACAAGCGCACCAACGTCTTGTCATCGTCCACCACCAACACACGCGCCTTACTCATCGGCGTCCTCCACCACTCGGGCGTTTGGCGTTACTCGGCTCCAATTCGCCGCGCCCCGCCAACGGCAGGGAAAAGCGAAATGTGGAACCTTCGCCCAAAACACTTTCCGCCCATATCTTGCCGCCCTGGGCTTGCACCAACCGGCGACAAATGTATAAACCGAGTCCGTGCCCATAATTTTCCGCCGCGTCCCGGCGATCTACGCGATGGAATTTTTCAAAAATCTTGTCCACCTCGTTCGGTGGAATCCCAATGCCGCGATCCGAAACCGAGACGATGGCGAACCGCCCGTCGGATTGCGCGTCCAAGCGAATCATCGCGCCCTCGGGCGAATATTTGATCGCATTGTCAATCAAGTTGAAAAGGATTTCTTCCGTGCGATCCCGGTCCGCCCAGACCGACGGCAAGTTGAGGATCGCCGGATGCTCGAACCGATTTGCCACGCCGCGCGAATCCCAGACGCCGATCACTTTTTCGATCAGCGCGACGATGTTGAACGCTTGCGGTTGCAACACCAATTTGCCGGCTTCGATCCGGCTCACGTTGAGAATGCCCTGCACCAAACGCGTGAGGCGCATCGTTTGCTCTTGCACGATCTGCAACATTTCGCGGTGGTTGCGATCATGCGCGGGCGCATCGTCTTGCAACAGCAGTTCGAGCGAGCCGTTGATGTTGGTGAGCGGCGCGCGCAGTTCGTGCGACACCATCGAGACGAACTCGGATTTCAGTTCGTCCAATTTTTGCAATTCGCGGTTGGCTTTTTCGAGCTCGGCGTTGCGCCGCCGCAGTTCTTCGGTCGCCGCCGCAAGTTGGCGCGTGCGCTCGACCACCTTGGTTTCCAGTTCCAAGTTGAGTTGCTGGATCGCCTGCGCGGCGCGCACGCGCTCGGTAATGTCGCGCGCGATGGCGGAGGTGCCGATGATTTCGGTTTGCTCGTTCAACAGCGCGGTGCGGGTGAGATCGATCACGACGCGCCGCCCGTCTTTGGTCAGCCGTTCGGTTTGGAAATTGCGAACGAAATTTTGCTCGCGCATTTGCTGATCGAGCCACGCCAGTTCGCCGCGCTGTTCCACATCGGCGGGCACGATGAGGCGAAAGTGTTTGCCAATCGCTTCATCGGCGCGATAACCAAAGATCATTTCCGCGCCGCGATTCCAGGTGCGAATGATCCCAGTGTTGTCCATCGTCACAATCGCGTCGGCGGAATTGGCGCACACCGCCGCGAGCAGGCGTTCCTGTTCTTGCGCGGCTTCGACGGCGCGGCGTTGTTCGCGCTCCGCCTGGGCTTTCTCGGCGCGCGCGCGTTCGCCTTCGGTGACTTTGGTAATGACCCAACTGAGCGTAAACCACGTAACGACGGGACCAATGATCCCGTACGCGATGAGGTCGAAGAGGAGATGCAATTCGCGGGAGAAGGTGTTGAGGACGGACGAGCTAAAAAATTGGTAGGCGAGCACCAGCGCAAATAGTGCGAATGGCAAAACATTGCGGAGCCACACGAGCCGGGCGCGCAAATCTTTCGAGGTCAGAAACAACCACGTCATCGTGTCAGTTCCCTGCGCCAGAGTCTGTGCCCCGCGCGAAATGCTTCGTCACGAATCGAACTGCAGAGCATCATGGCGCTAGTATAGCACACTTTGAACAGCGCGCAAATTGGTGCGCGCTGGCTATGATCAAGTCGGATTCATCTCCACAGCACAACCGGCGCCAAGTGCAAAGTTGGCGGTTGTCACTTTGAGCGAGGTCAAGCGTCTCATTTGATCGAAAAAAAGAGACGCTTGGCGTCAACGCAAAAACCGCGTCTCGAAATACCAGCATAGACTTGGCAAGACCCACACCCCGCCAGATCTCACGGGCGAATAACGCGGAACCCCTCCGTGTACACCTCGCCGTCGAAATCCGCGCGGCGCAACCGTTCGCGGATGCGCCGGTCGAGTTCGTCCGGTTTTTTGATCTGACTGCGATGCTCGTGCAACGCCGCTAATTTAATCTCCAGCGTGTCGTTCACCATCACCCAGGTATTCGGCTCGCTCGTCAAACTCAGCCAAATCTCCTTGACCGTGTGCGGTGCCAAGCCCTCGCGCAGTAATTCCGGGAAATACATCCGGTTGCCCGCCGCCGGAAAAATCGCGTCGAGCGTCGCCGCGCCCGCCGTGCGATGATCCGTGTGGTTGATGTTCGCATTCGGGCGAATGTACGTCAACGGATCGCTCGTCACCACGCGGTGCGGTTTGAGCCGGCGAATCTCGCGCACAATCGCGCGCCGCACGTCGAGCGTATTGAACAACTCGCCGTCCTTGTACGTCAAAAAAATCACGTCGCGCGCGCCGATCACCTGCGCCGCCGCGCGCTGTTCGGTTTGGCGATCCGCGCACAAATCTTCCGGCGTCATCGCCGGATCATCGCTCCCCTTATCGCCGCACGTCAGCAACAAGTAGTGAATCATTGCGCCTGCGCGCGCCCACTTTGCCAGTGTCGCCCCGCAAAAAAATTCCGGATCGTCGGGGTGCGCCAGCACCACCAAAACACGTTGCGCTTCCTGTTCCATCGTTACGCATGACCTCGTTTTATTTTCGCATCCTATAGATGAGGCAAAGTAAACGCAATCGTCGTCCCCTTGCCCAGTTCGCTCTGCGCGGAAATTTCGCCGCCGTGCGCCGCAATCAAATTCTTGGCAATCGCCAAGCCCAAGCCCGAGCCGCGCGAATCGCGTGATTTGTACAGCCGATCAAAAATATGCGGCAACTCGGCGGGCGCGATCCCCACGCCCGAATCGCTCACCGCCAGCGTCACCCCCGCGCGCTCACGCGCACACCGTACGCGAATCTCGCCGCCACGCGGCGTGTATCGCAACGCGTTCGCGATCACATTTTCCAGTGCCTGCCGAATTCGCGCCGGGTCTACCTCCAACAACGCGTCCGTCGCGGCATCCACCGTCAACGCAATCCCCGCCGCGTCGGCTTGCGCACGAAACGACGCGACCGTTTCACTCGCGAGCGTCGCCAAGTCCATCGGCTCTTTTTGCAATGGCAACGCGCCGCTTTCCGCGAGCGCCAATATTCGCAAATCGTCCACCAGGCGCGAGAGGATGCGCGTCTCTTCGAGAATCGGCGCGAGGTGTGCGTCGTCGCGCGGGTACACCTCATCGAGCAGTCCTTCGAGGTTGCCTTGGATGATCGTGAGCGGCGTGCGGAGTTCATGCGTAATGTCCGCGAGTAAATTGCGGCGTTGGGCGTCGGTGGCTTGCAACCGCGCGACCATCGAGTTGAACGTGCGCGTCAAGGTTCGCAATTCGCGCGGACCGCGCTCGGCGACGCGCGCCGAATAATCGCCGTCCGCGACGCGGCGCGCCGCTTCGATCACATCGTCGAGCGGCAACGCGACCCGCCGCAACACGTTGCCGATCAAGAACCACGCGGTAAGCACGGCGGCGAGCAACACTATGATCCGGGGCGCACTGCGCGGCAAATCGCTGGCGGACAAACCCAGGAGCAACCAGAAAAAGAGCGCGCAACCGCCGGCGGTGAACAGAAAGAGTAGCGCAAAGAGAATGCCGATGCGCCAAAAAAATTTTCCGCGCGGGTGATGCCAATGCGCGCGCCGCGCGGCGTGCGCCGATGGGTGCGAAAAGTGATCCTGGGACATTACGTTTACTCGTCCGCGAATTTATAGCCGACGCCGTAGACCATCAAGAGGTAACGCGGCTCGCGCGGGTTCGGCTCGATCTTGCGGCGCAGGTTTTTGATGTGCGCGTCAATCGCGCGCTCGTACGATTCGAACGCAACGCCACGCGCCGCGTCGAGCAATTGCGCGCGCGTAAAGATGCGCCCCGGTTCGCGCGCGAGCGTCGCCAGCAGGTGAAACTCGGTCGCGGTCAATTCGACCGCGCGCCCGTTCACCGTCGCGCGCAGGCGCGGCACGTCGAGCGTCACATCCGCCGCGCGGATGATTTCGGCGCGCGCGGTTTCGTGCGCCGCGTCGAATCGGCGCAACACCACGCGCACGCGCGCCACCAATTCTTTCGGGCTGAACGGCTTGGTGATGTAATCGTCCGCGCCGATTTCCAAACCGATCAACTTGTCCGCTTCCTCGCCGCGCGCGGTGAGCATGATGATCGGCACGTCCGATTCTTTGCGGAGCGCGCGCGTCACATCCAAGCCATCACCATCCGGCAAACCCAGGTCGAGCACGATCAAATCTGGTTTGGCGACGCGCGCGGTCGCCAATGCCGTTTTGCCGTCGTGCGCCGTCAAAACAGAAAAATTCGCACGCGTGAGATAGTCGCGCGCGAGTTGCAAAATTTTCGGTTCGTCGTCCACGAGCAAAATCGTTTTCATTTTGATCGCGGGAGGAGCGTGGCGTTCCGCCCCTCCCGATGCTCCATTTACTTCGCGCCCGGTTGCGGCGCGTCCGGTTTCGGCTCCGCCTCGTGCAAGCGGCGATGCCACTCGGCAACCATCGGCGGAATGTCGCGCGCCATCCCAGGATGCCCGCACCCGCCGTGATGCCCCCAATGCCGGCGCCATCCGCCAAACGTCATGCGGATAAATGCAAAGACGAGGAGGAGGAAGAACAACGGCGCGAGGCAACCCAGCACGCCGAACCCAAAGGGACGATGCGCGTAGGGCGCGCCCCAAACACGCGCGGGCACGGTGCCTGCCGCTGGTAGCGGCAACTTGTCGCCAAGCAGCAAGCCCTGCGCGACGCCCGCCTTGTAGATCGCAATCCCCGCGCCGACCAACAGCGCGATGACGATCAAACCTACGACCACTCGCACGATCATTTTCCCGTTCATGGTTTCTCCTTTTGGAAACTTGATTCTGAACAGGATTATGCCGCACGATTGTGAATCAATTATGAAGGGAGCGCGGAGCAATTGCGGAGACCTACGGCTTGCCGGGCATGCGTCCCGAAAAGAATTTACCGCCCGCGCCCGGTTTTGCGCGCGCGCGTTTTCAGCGCGGACTCTTCCGCCGCATCCTCGTCGTCATCATCCGCCAGCACATACACCGGCTCGCCGCGCGCGCGCCGCGCTTTTTCTTCGAGGTAGTACGTATAGTTGCCGAGATACTCGGTGATCACACCCTGCTCCAACTCAACGATGCGATCCACCACGTTGTCGAGAAAATAGCGGTCGTGCGAAATCACGAGTACCGTGCCGTCGTAATCCGCCAACGCGTCTTCCAAAATTTCGGACGACGCAATATCGAGATTGTTCGTCGGCTCGTCGAGCAAGAGCAAGTTCGCGCCCTGCAACATCAACTTGGCAATCTGCACGCGCGCTTTTTCGCCGCCGGACAGTTGCGTGATTTTTTTCCGGGCGTCCTCCGGCGTAAACAAAAACCGTCCCAGCAAGCCGTACAATTCGCGGTCAACCATCGCACGATGCTTGCGGATTTCTGCGCCGAGCGTCGCGTCGAAATCCAGCGTTTGGTGCTCCTGCGCGTAATACGCAATCGTCGTGCTGGGTCCCACTTTGATCTCGCCCAAATCCGGTTGCTCCGTGCCCAAAATGCACCGGAACAGGACGCTCTTGCCCGCGCCGTTCGCGCCGATCAAGCCGACGCGCTCGTGATGCCACACTTGCAGGTCGAGACCGCGCAACACCTCCGCGCCACCGAACGCCTTGCACAGCGTATTGATTTCGAGCGTCTTGTTACTGCCGCGCTTGTTCGCCGCCAGCGCGATCCCCATCGTTTTGCGTTCGAGGCGCGGCTTGTCCACCTTGTCCATCCTGTCGAGCCGCTTTTGCATCGAACGCGCGCGGCGCACGAATTTTTCGCTCTGCCCGGCGTTCCAACCCATCAAACGGCGGATCGAAAATTGCAAGCGTTGAATTTCGCGCTGTTGAATGTCAAACATCTGTTGCTGTTTGAGCAACCGTTGCTTTTTCTCGAACGCGTACTCGGAATAATTGCCGACGTAATGCGTCAGCGCACCGTCCTCGAGTTCGACGATTTCTTCCGCGACGATGTCGAGCAGGTAGCGGTCATGCGAAACGATCACGACCGCGCCGGGATAATCGGCGATTAATTTTTCGAGAAACGTTTTGCCGTTGAGATCGAGATGATTGTCCGGCTCATCGAGCAACAGCAACTCGGGTTGCTCGATCAACAACTTGGCTAGCCCGACCAATTTTTTCTGTCCGCCGCTGAGCGCGGCAAGCGGCAAATGCAAACTAGCGTCGGCGAAACCCAGCCCGCGCAACGTCGCGCGCACACGGTTGTCGAAATTCAGCCCGCCTTTGTCTTCAAACTCGGCGACCGCGCACGCGTGGAGATCGAGCACGCGTTGCAACTTGCGTTCGTCGTTGTAGATCGCCGGGTCTGCCATTTGTGCGTTGAGCCGCTCCATCTCGCGTTCGAGCGCGGCGAGCGTGGGCGACGCGTCGAGCGCCTCGGCGATCACCGTGCGCGTGAGATCAAATTCCGGTTCCTGCGGCAAATAGCCCACGCGCACCGCGCGCGGAATGAACACGCCGCCGCTCTTGGGTTCGTCTACGCCGGCGAACATTTTCAAGATCGTGGACTTGCCCGCGCCGTTCGGACCGACCAAACCGACGCGCGCGTCGTGGTACACTTCCCAGGATAGTTTTTCAAAAACGAGTTGCCCGCCGAAATATTGCGTTACGTTGTCGAGCCGTGCGACCGTGCCGATAACCACAACTCACCCCACCCAAAAGATTCCGCGCCTATTTTACGCAATCGCCGATGAAATGCAAACAGCCGCGCGCGAGCATCCTCGCGGCGGCTGTCGGCATTATCCGTTCTGAGAAGAAAGGATTAGGACACTTTGGTCACATTAACTGCCTGCGGTCCCTTGGGGCTGTCCTCAATCGAGAACTCAACCTGCTCGCCTTCGTTCAACGAACGATAACCCTCGGTTTGAATCGCCGAGAAATGCACGAACACGTCCTTGCCGCCCTCGTGCGCGATAAAGCCGTACCCCTTCGACGCGTTGAACCACTTGACGGTACCTTGAATACGATCTGCCATTGTGTTTTCACCTCCTTCCGTGCGAAATTACTGATTAAGGAAAATTGCAAAACAAAACGCCCAAGCCATAATCCGAGCTTGAGCGTTGTCGTTCGACCCACCCTAACACAGACCTGCACCTACGGAGTGTATTATCGTCAAATTCGTTTTTTTGTCAACTCACCCGCCGTTTTTTTTGCAAACGGCTCAAACGTCGGCGCGGATTGTTCGCCCGTGCCGCGCGCGTTCCCAACTTGCGCGCCGCGTTGAATCGGCGTAGAATATCGCCATCGTCAGTCGAGGAGAATGGGAAATGAAATACCAGGTTCTGATCGTGCTTACTATTTGGGTTGTGCTCGGCAGTGCGTGCGCCGCGGCTACACCGACACCGCCGCCGCCGACGCCTTTCGTCCAGCCAACGCTCATTGCGCCGTCGGGCTATCGCCCCGTGCAAATCGGCGACACCATCGAGGGTGCGACGATTGCGTACCAATACATTTTGCCCACGCTCGACAAGCCAACGGTCACGCTGGCGTTCAGCACGAATTTGTTGCAACTCGTCACGGTGCGCACCGATTTGAGCGACGGGCTGATCGCGTTCATCCGCGAACTGCCCGCCGATAAACCGATCTGGATGTTCGACGAAAACAACTCCAAGCAAACCGAACCGCTGGCGTTGAAATGGGATGCGAGCAAACCGGTCGAACTCGTTTTCATTTCGTTGCCCAACGACCAGCACGCGTGGTCGGTAAGCGAAACATACAACAACGAAACGCAGGCGGCGTACAAGTTGGTGCGCCGCAAAGACGGCGGGTTGCGCTTTATTGACGCGTATGGCATCGTCGCGGTGCAATCGGCAAACACACTGTTGCCCGGTTACGAGGGCGGCATCGGCTTGATGCTGTCCGCGCGCCTCGCGCTCCTCAAAGCTATCCTGACGAACGAAAAATATCAGCGCGGTGAAAACGTGATGGAGCACAATCCGCCCACGCTCGATCTCTACGACCCGCGCATCCTCAAGCTCAATCCCAACGCCATCGTACGCGCGCAAAACCAAGAGTGGGTTCTCTCCGCGCGCCCCGGGCCAGGCGGCGGCAAGAGCGCGCCGTAGCGCGCACCCTCTGCAAAAAGCAAAAACCCGTTTTCCGCGCTCGGCGTGAAAACGGGTTTTCTGTTGGGCTAGACTTTGCCTTTCATCATCGGGTCGAGCGCGTCGCGCAAGCCGTCGCCGATGAACGTGAACGCGAGCAGGATCAGGGCGATCAAGATCGCGGGGGTGATCAACAACCAGGGTTGCGTGAGGATCGCGTCGCGGCCCTCGAGCAACATGTTGCCCCAACTGGTCAAAAAGTAACTCTTGGGATCGGTCGCCGGGCGCACGCCCACGCCGATGTACCCCAGGATCGCTTCGAGCAAGATCGCTTGCGGCACGCGAAACGCGGAGGTCACGATGATCGGCGCGAGACTGTTCGGCAACAAGTGGCGCAACATAATCCGGCCACCCGTCGCGCCGATGGAACGCGCCGCCTCGACAAACTCCTTTTCCTTCACCGAGAGCACTTGCCCGCGCACCAGCCGCGCCACGCCGGTCCAGTTGATGATCGAAATGGCGACAAAGAGCAGGAACAAGCCGTCGAGCAATTTACCGATCCACGTTTCGCGGAGCGCGGTGATCATAATGATAAAGAACAAGAGATCGGGAAACGCGTAAATGATGTCGGTGAAACGCATCAACAGATTGTCCACGCGCCCGCCGAAAAAGCCGGCGATCATGCCAATCGTCGTGCCGATGAACACGATCAGCAACATCGGCACAAAGCCGACGACGAGCGAGGTGCGCGTGCCATAGATCGCCCGGCTGAGCACATCGCGGCCCAGCCCGTCCGTGCCCAGCGGGAACTCAAGCTTGCCGGAGGTGGTGGGATCGCTCGTCTGCACCCAAAACGGCGGGCGGTAACTATTGTTCGGATAAATCGTCAACGCGTTGTGCGGCGCGATGAGCGGGGCAAAGAGCGCCACCACGGCGAACATGACGACGACGATCATGCCGCCGACCGAGCCGCGATTTTTCAGCAGGCGATTCCACGCGTCGCGGTAGAGACTCGTCGGCTTGCGCGTAAAGACTTGCTCCTGGAAGGCAGTGGAAAGCGCGGCGGGCGCTTGGTGCGTCATAGATTAATTTCCTTCCCCCAATTTGATACGCGGATCGAGAAAGCCGTAAACGAGATCCACGGACAGGTTGGCAATGGCGATAAAGAATGCGTAGAGCAAAGCCAGCGCCATAATGGTCGAGTAATCCCGGCGGGAGATGGACTCGACGAACAGCCGCCCGATGCCCACTATCGTAAATTGCGTTTCGATGATGAACGAGCCGACGATGAGCGTGGCAAGGGCGGGCCCCAGAAAGGTGACGATGGGGATCAACGAGTTGCGGAGAATGTGCCGCAGGACGACGGCGCGCTCGGAAAGCCCTTTGGCGCGCGCGGTGCGCACGTAATCCATCCGCATCACTTCGAGCACACTCGCGCGGGTGAGCCGCGCCAACCATGCCGCCGTCGGCACGGAGAGGACAAACGCCGGCAAAATCCACGAATTCCAATTCGCCCAATAATCCAATTCAATGATCTTGATCCAGCCCAACCAACTCCCAAAAATGATGATGAGAAAAATGGCAAGGACAAAGTTAGGGATGCCGTAAAACACGGTGGCAAAAAACAAACTGATCGTGTCCGCCCATGTATTTTGATTCAAGCCGGCAATCACGCCGAGCGGAAAGCCGATCAGGATGGCAAAGCCGGTTGCCAACACGCCGAGCAAAAGCGTGGCGCTGAACCGATTTTGCCAAGGTTCACGGTCGGGCGGCGACTCGAATAAAATTTCTTCCACCTGCCGGCCGCGAAAACGGTACGAGGGACCGAATTTGCCTTGCACCAAATTTTCCAGATACACCCAGAACTGCGCGTCCATAAAATCGCCGATGGCTTGGGGCACCCCCTTGCCGTCGTTCAACGCTTTTTGCGCGGCGTCGGGGTTGAAGAACAAGGGCTTGTCCAACCCATACGCACGATCCAAGCGCGCCTGCAACGCCGGATCGGCGGTGCGACTGCCGGGGTCTACGTCCCAAGGACCGCCGGGTGCGGCGTGCATAATGGTAAAGGTAATCAGTAACACCAAAAAAAGCGTAGGGATCATATATAACAAACGCCGAATCAAAAATGCCATAATACTGTCCTTCGCGCAAGTGGTGAACCTCCCGCGATGTTATCGCGGGAGGTTCTGATACGCTCTTTGTCATTTCGAGGAGCAGAGCGACGAGAAATCTCGATGAAACACCGAGATTTCTCGCTCCGCTCGAAATGACAACGGCGGATTACTTTTTGGGATAGTCCGCGGGAACTTTGGTCAGGTCAACGTCGTACGTCCAGACGGGACCCCACTCGCCAGCCCATTCGAGATCGCTGGAGCCGGTGTTCTCTTTCAAACCGACGAGCCACGGTTTGATGAGGTAGAGGGCTTCGTTGTAGTACGCCGGCGAACCAGGCAGGTCAGCCATCAGCATATCTTCGGCTTTTTGGTATTCCTTGATGGATGCCGCAAAGTCGAGCGTCTGATCGGCTTTCGCCATTTGCGCGTCGAGGTCTTTGTTGCAATAGCCATAGCGCTTGGCGAACGCTTCGCATTTCCAGTAAATGCTCAGCCAGTTGTTCGGGTGCGGATAATCTTGAATCCAGCCCTGGCGCGCCATTTGGGGATTCGTCTTGACATCCTTGGTCATCGCCGTCAACACGGTCGAATCCACCGGATCGAGAACGATGGGGCAACCAAAGACTTTTTGGTAGTTGGCGGCAACAAACTCAAAGCGGAGTTTGTTTACGGCAGTGCTGGCGTAGGAGATTTTGAGTTCGCCCAACTTGGCGCAGTCCACTTTACCGTCGGCAGTGCCGTAGCCATTCTTCACGAGCGTTTGGACGGCTTTGGCGGCATCGGTGGCATAATCGCCCTTCGCGTCGGGTTGCGCGCCGGGAACGCCGGGCGGAATCCAGCGGAGGTATGCTTTACCGATATTCTTCTGCACATCGCGGATGAAACCTTCGCGGTCGAACGCTTGCGAGAAGGCGATGCGGACGTTCTTGTCGTCGAACGGCTTGCGCGCGTTGTTGTACGCGGGAAGCATCGTCGTGTTCGCGGCGGCATAGCGCACGAATTCGGGTTTCAGTGCGTCAGTGACCGAGGAGAGCGTCGCGGAGGTCACGTCCACTTCGTCGAACTCGCCTTTTTTGTACGCTTCAAAACGTTGCACTTCGTCCACAATGTAGGTGGCTTCGATGCGATCCAACTTCGGCTTGCCGCGCCAGTAATTCGGGTTGGCGGCGTAAACGATGCGCTTACCTTCTTCGATGCTCTGGATGGTGAACGGACCGTTGCACGAGTGGCCCGCGGCTTTTGCCCACCAGTTATCGGGGGCGGCGTCTACGGATTTCTTGAGCGAGGGATAGGTCACCCAGGTGTAGGCGATATAGTGCCAGTAGCCGATGGCGTTCGTGAACGAAATGGTCAATTCGCGCTTAGCGTCGTCGGCTTTCACGCCATACGCCGCGTAGAGTTTGTCCACATCGGCTTGCGCGGGCTTTTTGCCTTCAAGCGCGATCAACTCATCCGCGCCCTTGATGTCGTGCACCATATCGGTGTACTGCTTGCCGAGCGTGAACGGATCCACTTCGCGTTTGAGCGCGTATTCATAATCCGATGCGTTCATCGCCGTGCCATCCGCGCGTTTCAAACCTTCGCGAATGTGAAAGACCATGCTCTTGCCGTCGGACGACAAGGTGTACTTGTCTGCCGCGCCAACGCCAATGTTGCCCTTGTTGTCAATTGCCAACAAGCCCTCATAGCACAGCTTGAGGACTTCGATCTCGATCCCGTAGGACGATTTTTGCGGATCGAGCACATCGGGGTACGTGGAGCGGGCAAGGCGCAGAACCTTGACGCCGGCGGGCGCAGTAGTTGCCGCCGGTGCGGCAGCTTTGGTCGGCGCGGGGGGCGCTTTGGTCGGCTCGGGCGCGGCGCATGCCACCAGCATCGCCACAGCCAAAACGAGCAAAACTAGGAACACGAACTTTTTCATCTTCTCCTCCTGAGAAAATTAACGGGGTTGTGAAATGTTCCGAACTGGAGATCGTGTGCTGGGGATCACCTCCCTCCACCTGCATTTCGGTTTTGATTTTGAAATCACGTCACTCGCGCTCTGCCTAAAGCGCGATTTGCCGGACACAAACTCAAACTGGATGTTGGCTCTGGTTGCGAAATCCACTATAGCACAATTACCCGGAATCGTCAACGAATCTGCGGCGACTCGCGCGGATGCGTCAAAATTTTGGATCGGGCTATTGGGGCAAGCAGGAGGTTTGGGCGAACGTCCCTACCGGCGCGTAGCGAACACGGCACGCACGGCGGCTAGTGCGAGAAATCCACCGTCGCCGTGTTGCACCCGGGCGTATCGTGCGTTTTGAAATAGACGCCGGGCGACAGCGGATTGCCGCTCCCATCCACGACAAAGACCCACCAATTGCCATCAATCCGTTGCCCTTCGGAAATGCCCACGCGATACTTGCCTTTCAACGCCGGATCAACGTGCTTGTAATCGCTGGGATCGGTGCCGCTGATAAAATCGGCGACGATGGGCGGTCCGTTCTCGGCGTACGAAACGCGCACCGCGACGCCGCTCTTCGGCAAGCCGTTGTCATAGATCGTACCCTCGACGCGAGTGTTCGGCGCGGCGACGCACACCACTTTGCCCGGACGATAGTAAAAGCCGGCGTACGGATCGGCGGTGGGCGGCGGTGGCGCAGTGGGCGCGGGCGTAAACGTGCGCGAGGGTTGCGGACGTGCGGTCGGTGCGCGCGTGGGCGGGCGGGGTGGTGGCGCAGCCGGTTTCGGGTTTGAGGCGACCAGCGTTGGCGACGGCACCGGCGTGGGTGGCGCGGGCGTAAACGTCGCGCGAATCGCCCGCGTGCCGGTTGGCTCCGGCGCGTCCGGCGTCACATTCAAACGCGCGACCGAATCGCCCACCCGACAACCCAGGATGATCAGCCACACGAGGATCAGCGTGGCAACTCGTGCACGCCCGAAAGTTAAACGCGCCATCACGCCTCCTCTGAAAACGCGACCGCCGACGAACGACCGCCGACCGCCGGCAACTTTCATCCGTCTCCGGACGCACCGAAGGCGAATGAGCAACTCATCTGAAAATGTGGGGCAAATTTTCTAAATTTGCCCTACCGTTCGATCCTTGCCTTCAATGGTATCGCGTGACGGAAAATCGGTACAGTTGCACTGGCTCGTTCGGGTTGGTGATGTTTGCCTTGTGCACACGCGTATAGTCCAGTTGCTTTTCCGCCGTATCAATCTCGGCAAGATCAGGCAAGAGCAAGCCGCGCTTGTGGGGATTTTTTTTCGATTCGACGATCAAGCCGTGCACCTTCGGGTCTTGATCGCGGATCGAATCAATCGGCTCCGGCGCAGTCAGCACATCCACCGAAATCTCAAGCGTGGCAAGTTCGGAGACGTGCACCGGTGGAAAGCGCGGGTCGCGTGTTGCCGCGCTGATCGCGTTTTCGATGATCTCCGCCGCGAGGTTTTCGCGCACCGGCTCGATGGTGCCGATGCACCCGCGCAGTTCGCCATCCGGCAGATGCAACGAAACGAACGCGCCGGCGCGCGCTTGAAATTCCGGCGCGAGGTTACGCGGCGGTTTGAGGTGTTGATTATCGCGCACGTACGCCACAATCGCCGCGCGCGCCAATTCGACAAAGGGGTGATGCTGGCAAGTGCTCATCGTTGAGACCTCCATTCGAGAAACCGGTTTAACGCTTCCAGAAATCCACCGAGCCGGACCAGCAAGTGCCGGGCACATCGGGTCCAACAGATTTCATTACGATGGGTCCCCCTACGTCCGAGATGCGTTTGCCCGATCCATCCATCAGCCATACATAGTACGAGCCGTCGCGTCCGCCACCCTCGCTGAGGGTAAACGTGTAAAAGCCATCCCATTCGGTTATGATCGGCGGCACCCAGGAGTTGCTTCCATCTGCGCCACCCAGCCCAACTTTCAAGCCGGACACGCCGCTCGCATCCGAGTTTTTGCTATCGTAGACGCGTCCTTTGATGTACTGATTGCCGGCGTGAGTACACGCGGCGGGGTTTGCCGCATATTCATACGTGGGACCTGGCGGCGGCGCCGGGGGCGCCGGCGGCGGCGCAACAACCACCGGTTTCGGCGTGGATGTTCGCACAATCGGTCGCGGAGTGGGCGATTTGGTTGCCGTCGGCGGCGGAGTGGCGGACGGTGGAATCGGCGTTGCCGTCGCCGTTGGAATCAGGGTAAAAGTTGCACGCACGGTACGCGTGCGTGTGGGCGTCAAGGTGGCTTGCGCGATAAACGTCGTCGCGTCACTCAGGCGGCACGCCAACGCGCCGGCAAACAACAGCACGCCGAGCGCGCCGAACGCGCCCCAATGTTTCACTTGCATTCGAATGTCCTCTCCTTGCTTAAACTGGTTCGCGGAAAGCGTCGCCTTTCCGCGCGGATCAGAACTGGGGTGATTATAACATAAAGCCAATGCTTGTAAA
>CAIKBD010000115.1 GCA_903825565.1 uncultured Anaerolineales bacterium
ATCAATCACTTTGCGGACAAGCCGGATGTGTACTCGATTGGAATTGATCTGGAAAACGCGATGTACCGCGCGACGCAATACTTGCTCAGTTTGAATCACACACGCATTGGGCATATTACCGGTCCCAGCAATTGGGGTGATCTTTCGTTGGTGCGGCGGCGCGGCATTGAACGTGCGCTGACCGAAGCGGGCTTGGTCTTGCGTCCCGAGTGGTGCTCGGTGATTTCGCCGGGATCGCTCGCCGATGCCGGTTTTCACGCGATGAACAATTTGCTCGCGCTGCCGGTTGCCGAGCGTCCAACGGCGGTGATCGCGTTCAACGATATGGTCGCGTTCGGCGCGCTCCACGCGATTCACGCCAGCGGTCTGCGTGTGCCACAAGATATTTCACTGATCGGCGTGGACGATCTGTTTGTCGCGGCACATTCCAAGCCGCCGCTCACGACGATTGATCAACCCAAGTATCGCATCGGCAAACTCGCGCTGGAGATTGTGTACCACGCGTCGCAAGGCAACACCGATTTGCGAAACTGCACTCTGCTCGAAAGCCCGCTGATCATCCGCGAGTCTACCGCGGCGTACAACGCCAACGGCGCGTAGCACTTTGATCGTTGCCATTGCGTTCCCGCGCTCATCCCATTCCGCAACCAAGCGTCGAATGAGATGAGCGCGGGAGTTGCCGACCAAACTATGCCGCGCAACAAGCCCGGGCGATTAGCGCACGCGCGGAATGCCCCACGTTCCGATCCCCGCCGCCGATCCGTTGCCGGTGAGGAGCGTGCTTCCATCTTGGCTAAAGGCAATGCTTTCCCCGGTGCCGATGAACGCCGCATCCTTGGTTTCGCGGAGTAGCGTGCCATCGCTGACGCGCCACAATCGCAACGTGCCACCCAGGTAGCTCACCGCCAGCAGATTTCCGTCCGCGCTGAACGCTGTGCCCGAAATAACATCCGCCACTTTTAATTCGCGCACGAGTGTGCCGTCGCTCACGCGCCACAATCCCAGCGTGCCGCCCGCATCGGTTGCGACAAGCAAGGTTGAGTCGGGGCTAAACGTCACGCTTTGCCATCCTCCTTTGGCTTCGCGCACGAGCGTGCCATCGTTCACGCGCCACAACCGCACCGTGTTGCGTGTCGCGGATGCCAACCAAGCGCCATCGGGACTGAATGTGAGACCGGTCACAGCGTCCTCGTGCCCGCCGAGCGCGCGGACGAGCGCGCCGTCGCCGACGCGCCACACTTGCGCGACGCGATCCGCGCTTGCCGTTGCGAGGAGCGTCGCGTCCGGGTTGAACGCAACGTGCGTCACCCGGTCGGCAAAGCCCTTCTCCTCGCGCACCAATGTTCCATCACTCGTTTGCCACAGGCGCATATTTCGCAAACCACCCGTCGCGGCAAGTTTGCCGTCGAGACTCACCGCAAAACTGTCCACGTGATCGCTCAGTCCCTTCAACTGGGTTGTCAGCGCGAATTTCTGATCGGTCATGCGCCACAGTCGCCCCGCCGCGAGGACACTTGCTTCGCGGCTCAGGCGAACACCGTCCACGGCGAATTGCTCTTTCAACTCGCGCACGAGCGCGCCATCGCTCACGCGCCAAATGCTCAACGCGGAAAAATCGTTGACCATGTGCGTTTCATTGCGGGACGCGATCAGTTTGCCGTCCGGGCTGGGCGCGATATTCCACGCGCCGTTGAGATCGCGCACGAGCGCACCGTCACGCGTTTGGCGAATTCGCAACTTGTCCACGTCCGTCGTGATCAACCACCCGCCGTCCGGGCTAAACATCACGTTCGAGAGGATGCGCTCTTCGCGCCACTCGCGCGCGAGCGTGCCATCGTTCACGCGCCACAAGCGCACGGCGGTGCCGTTGCGCGGCTGTCCAATGGCGTTGCGAATGTACAGCGCGTTGGTCGAAACGATCAGGGTTCCGTCGGGACTGTAGCCGAGATTGTCGGGCGAGTCCAAATCCACTTCGGCTTCCGTCAGCTCGCGCAGAAAATTGCCATCGCCGATGCGCCACACGCGGACGCGCGTCTTGGGCGCGTTCGCCGCTGTGCTGATCGCGAGTGCGGTACTCCAGTCGGGACTGAAGGTGATCCGCGTCAGCGTGTCCTTGTCGTCGGGCTGGGTCAGTTTGAGTTCGCGCACGAGTGTGCCGTCGCTCACGCGCCACACGCGCGCCGTGTTTTGCGCGCTGTGCGTAACAAGCTGGGTATTGTCCGGGCTAAACGCGGCAGAGCCAGCCCATGCCTCGCGCTTGAATTCGCGCACGAGTGTGCCGTCGCTCACGCGCCACAGCCGCACCGTGCGTTCCGCGCTTGGCGACGCACTCAGGTTCGCGCTCCACGGCGTTGCCCGACTCGTCTCGATTGCCAGCAAACTACTGTCGCGGCTGAACGCGATGTTTTCCACGCGTTCGGTTTCCTCGATCATTCGCACACGCGTCAGCGTGTTGGCATCGAAAAGATAAACGCCGTATGCGCTGGGCAACGCCAGCGTGCGTCCGTCCGGCGACCATGCCGCGCGCGCGGTGAACGATCCTTCGCGCAAGCGCGCCAGGTGCACGACTTGGTTCGCGTTGCTTTCGGTGATGCGTGCGGCGTTTGGCAGGGGCGCGCTGGCGCTAGGTGGGTTTGTTCCAGCCGCGGTGCCGCGTTCCAATGCGGCGCAACCCAACAGGGCAAGCCCGACGCAACTCAGCGCAACGAGCGCGGCCAGCCGATTATATGCATCCATTTTGTTCTTCTCCCGTCCGAATAATTTACTTGCGTTCACGCTCCCAATCAAACTTCCGAAACCTTGGGCGTTTCGGAAGTTTGCGAAAGGGATTGCTGTGCGCGCCAGTATAGTCAGCGGCGCGGGCTTGTCAATGGGGATCGCGCGTTTACTTGATCAACACCGGATTCGCGGACAAGGGGATTGCTGTGCCAGCTTGCGCCGGTTGCCACGCGAACGTGCCGTCCGCTTTCGGAATCACGCTCGTCATTTGCGAAACGCCGGCGGGTAGCGTGTAATTGCCCGTGCCCCACGCGACGTATTTGATCGCGCCGGCTGGCGTCGTGATTTTGTACGCGTTCACGCCGCGCGCGTCCGCCGAAATTTTTTCGACGCGTGCGAGTGGCACAAGTTCGCCGGTCAACAATTTGAACGTGTAGAGCGACGGTTGCGCGTTGCCACGTTCGGAGCGCAAGCCGTACGCGCTCCAACTGCCGGCGGTGTCGCTGTTCGTGATGTACGTGTGCCACACGACGAGCGCATCGCCGTGCCCCCACGCCGACACGATGCGCCGAAACACATCGGCGGCTTGGGTCTCCGCGCTGTTCGGATAATTCGTGCGAAGCGTCAGTTTGGGATTCGACGACGAGCCGGTCTCGGTGAGCCACACCGGTTTTTGCTCAAGCCCCAATTTTTTCAACTCGGCTTGAAAACGGGGGCGCATCAACGTAAAGCGTTCCCAACCGGTGTACTCGTGATAATTCACAATGTCGAACCAATCCTTGCCGCCGGTTTCGATCACGCCGGGCAACCACGTGCCCCAGCCGTACTCGTCCAGCCCGGGCAAACCCGTCAGCACGATCACCGCGTCGGGATCATTTTTGCGAATGAGCGCGGCGGCTTGCGCGAGAAAAACGCCTTGCTCGCGCGGGCTGTAGCCATCGAGCGGGTACGCCGCCGGCAATTTCTCTTCGCCCTCCGCTTGTTTCGACCCTTGCGTTCCTGGGTCTGCCGCGCGCCAGAACGCCATCTCGTTGCCAATCTCCCAGTATTTCACGTACGGCGCGTACCGCTTGACGACCGTCTCGACGTAATCGGTCGCCTCGACGCCCATCTTTTTTTGAAACTGTTGCGGACTGGTTGCCCAGGGCGGCGTGGGCGAAGCATATTGCATTCGGAACAGCGTGACGAGTGGCTCAAAATCCGGATTTGCGATTACCGAATCGGCTTGGGCGAAATTCCACTGATTGTCGCGTGGCTCGACTATATCCCAGAACAGATCGGCTTGAACGAATTGGCGATATGTTTGCACACCCAGGTCTTTGAAATCGCGGAAGATTGCGTCGGGTTGCAAGTACGGCGTCGTCTTGTCGAGTTGGTTTGGGCGATCCGACCAGTAGAACCGGATAAAGTTCAACCCGATTTGTAAATTGGTTGGGCGATGCAACACCGGCTTGGAGTTAAGCGCGGGTGTCGCTGGGATTGGCGCACTCGTCGCGCTGGGCGCAAGCACGGGCTTGGTCGGCGGCGGGGGCAAGGTTGGCTTGACCACCGGCGCGTCGGGCGGAAGCGCGGGCTTGGTCGAAACGGGCGGTGCGGGTGGCGGCGCGAAGGTCGGCGTGGGCATCGGCGTTGGCGACGCGCTACACGCGGCGAGTGTAACAACCAGAACTAGGATCGCTAATACGATTTGCGGTTTCATGGGTGCTCCTTACGGATTGAGTAGAACAAGTTGAGTTGTGTACGCGTCAAGCGTGATTGGATTGCCGGTGAATTGGGTTTTGGAAATTTGATCGCCTAGCGGATAACTGAGCGGGAACTCTGGAATCGAATCGTCCACGCGTAGGATGGTTGCCGTGCGGGGCACAATTCCGGCGATGGTGTACCGCATTGCGGTGGAACTGGGATTTGCAATCAAGATCGCGATCTCGCCGCTGGTGTTTTGCCCAGCCAGGACCCAGAGCGGCGAATTGGGCGTGGCGGTGAGGTTGAGGCGTTTGGAATGTTCGACGAGCCGCGCCCATAGCCAAAAGGCGAGCGCAACTTTTTTGGGCTTGCCGTTCGCGTAAAACATTCCATAGAAGCTCGGCGCATCCATCGCCGGGTCGGGCCCGCGATAAAAGGTGGAGACCGCGATGCCATTTTGTTGCATCGCGATCCACGCCGCCGTGAGGATTGCCGCGCCCTTGCTTTTTGTGCGAAGAGCGATTGCTTCGGCATTGTTTGCGTCGCTCTGTTTCGTGTCCGTGTTCCACTCGGTGACGTGCTGAGTTGTCGTGGTGAATCCGCGCGCATCGAGTTGACCGCGATAAAATTGCGCGGCGGTGACCCAATCGTTCGGATTGTTCGAGTACATGTGCCACGAAATGAAATCGAGCGGCGCGTTGTGTTGTTTCACGTAATCGAGAAAATTGCGCGCCCATTGATTGCCTTGTGGCGTGAGCGCGCCGGCGGGCGTCAACCCCGGTCCGCCGATTTTCAATTCGGGAAATTCTTGTTTGAGCGCGCGCGCCGTTTCCGCGTACAACTGGTAATATTCCTGAGGTGTGCGCGGCTTGGGCCAAAATTGCTGATGATCCGGCTCGTTCCAAATTTCGACATAGGTTAGTTTGCTGGCATAGCGTACGCCCCAATCGGTTGCGCGGTAATGCCGCACTACCGCGACCGCCGCCTTGACCCAGTTGGCGCGTTCCTGGGCATTGGTTGGCGGCTTGGCATTGTTCCACGAATCGCCGAGCCGAAAGTACGGTTGGCTCCCTGCGCCAACTATCGCGCGCCACATCTCATCGCTCTGAGCGAAAGCATACGATCTGGGATCGGCGGGATCGCGGGTGCGGTCGGGATACATCACCGCCATGTCGAGCGGACCGTAAAAATCGTGCGTGCGAATCAGGTTGACGTTGAGCTGAGCGTAGACCTGGGATAGATTTTGGTTGTTGGGGTTGTTGCCAGCGGGCGCAGGTCCAATGTTTACGCCGAGCAAATTCTGAATCGCGGCGTCCGTCGGCGCGCCGACGGTGATCGCAATTGGCGCGGGTGATGCAACAGCAGTGGATTGCGCGGCTGGCGTTGGCACGCTGGCGCACGCGACGAGCGTGTACAGCACGATGAGCAAGGGCGGGCAAACAGGTTTCATTTTCAACCTCTCGACGGGGAGTAGCGCAACCGGCGCGCATTGCGATCAACGATCAGAACGTCGCCGCGAGGAAAAAAGATAGCCCCATAAAAAAACCTTCCAGGTTTTCGCACAAGTGACCTGGAAGGTTTCGGCTACCGCGCAAGCAATCGCTCTAGCAACGGGAACCACGATTCGGAGAGTTGATACAAAGTGTCGGCGTTATGTCGCGCGCGTTCGACGGGCGCGGTTTGTTTGAGGTCTTGCAACAGGGCGCGCTCGGTTTGCGCGAGCGACTGCGCGCGTTCGAGCGTGGCGCGGTTGGCGGCACGGGGATTGTTTTCTAGCGCGACCATCAAATTTTCCGTTGCGCCCACCATCAAAAAGATTGGCGCTTCGTTCAAGCCGCCGCGTTCCTTGAGCGCGCGCACGTCGTCTACGCGATCTTGGGCGTTTTCCAGATGCAACACAATTGCCGCTTCCGGCTCGGTGGCGAGGCGCGCGCGCGTTTCGTTGAACGCGGCGCGCGCGGGGAAGAAGGTTTTACCCGGCGCGGTTTCTGCCGCGGCGACGAGGGTGCCGCCGCCGAGCGCGAGGACGACAACGAGCGCAAGCGCGACGCGCACCAGCCAGGTTTGCCAGCCGGCAATGCCGCGCCCAAGCGTGTGGGCGCGCATCGCGCCGTGCAGTTCGTACCGCACACGCGCCTTGGCGGGTTCGGGCATTTTCGGCGTGGCGCGTTGCAAACTGGTGGCGAGCACGAGCAGGCGGCCCAGTTCTTCGCGTTGCGCCGGGTACCGCGCCAGCACTTGGTCTAGCGTCTCGCCGCGTTCGAGGCGGTCGAGACATTCTTGTAAAAGGTGTTTGGTATCCATCGTCATTTACTCGGTCTGTTTGCTCCCGTGCAAATTTCCAACTGCCAAATGTTTTCGCAGGGCGGCTAATGCCTTGTGTTGCGCGTCCTTGATCGCTTCCTCACTGCGTCCCAGGGCTTGGGCAGTTTCGGCAATCGAACACTCGCCGCTAAACCGCAGGGCGATCACTTGCTGTTGCAAATCGGTCAGTTGTGCCACGCCCCACGCCAATTCCGCGCGAGTAAACACTTGCGCGATGTCGCGCGCTGCCGCGCCGTTTGCCACCAGTGCCATGTCTTCCCAGGCGACGGTTTGCCGGCGGGTTGCGGCGCGCCAGTGATCGATCAGAACATTGTGCGCGATGCGAAACAGCCACGCGCCAAAGGGCGCTCGCCCGATGCGATACCGCCGGATATTTTGGAACGCCTTGATAAACGTCTCCGCGCTCAAGTCCTCCGCCACATGTGCGTCCTGGGTGCGAAATACGAGATACCGATAGACGCGCTCGGCGTACATTTCATACAAGCGACCGAACGCGCTGGGATTGCCGCGTTGGGTTTGCTCGATCCACGTCGTTTCGGACTCCACATCTGCCTCTGTCAATACGTTGCGCCGCACGCAAAAGATAGCACCGTCAAGCGGGTGGGCGATCAACTTGCTGTGGAACTTACGATAGAACGAAACCGACCGCGCGTCAGTATAACGCAGACCGCGCAATTTGTCATTCCGCGTCGGCAGAAAAAGCGCGCCGAAATTTTGGATTGGCGGTAAACCAGTTCATTGGATTGGACGCGGACGCGCGCGTCCGCATCCAAAAACATGACGCTCACCCGGCGGCACCCCTGGTATTTGACGCGCCGATTGTTTTTCCTATAATACGCCCGATTTATTTTTCCGAGCAAAGCGCGGGCGGCACGTTGACTCTTGCCGCGCTCGCGCCCTTGCCAGCCCAGAGGAGTGGTATGTCTATTCACATTGGCGCGTTTCGCCTTTCGCCCGAATTTCTGACCAAGCGCAAGTTGCGCCGGCAGTGCGACGATTACTCGTGCAACGGGGCGTGTTGCGCCGAAGGCGTTTTTCTGACGGTGTACGACGCGCAACGGATTGTTCAACATGGCTCGGCTATTCAAAAGTATCTGGTCGAGCCGTACGATTTTGCCAGTTGGAACATGACGCGCCCGGGGTACGTTTCCACGCCGGTGTACAGCCGCGACCCGCAACACGAGCATTGCTGGTTTCTGATGCGTAACGCGCGTTGCGCCGTTCACACGTACGCGCTCGAACAGGGCATTCCCGTCCAAGACCTCAAGCCGTACTTTTGCCGGATGTTTCCGTTGACGTTGGTAGACCTTGACATTGACGTGACCGAGATCGCGATTGATCCCAAGGCGTACGATACGTGCCTCGTGCCGGCGGAACAGGAAAATTACTTGTTCACGCAATTTGAAACGGAACTGCGCCGCACGATTGGCGATGCCGGGTACGCGCAGTTGGGCGCGCTTGCCGCGTGAAATAACGAGCCAGCCCAGCGCGGTGTTTTCAGACTTGCCGAAACGGGTTATGCTGGCGACCAACCCGATTGCGGCAACGCAAAATAGGGCAAGCCAAATTGTCGCGGGCTGATCCCCAAATCGCCCGCGACTTGTTTTGCTTGCGCGGAGCACGGAGGAATAGTGACTGACCGATTACGGTTGCGAACGCGCGCTGTTCTCGAAACACCGGTGGCGGGCTATGGCGCGGTGTTGATCGCGGCGGCGTGGTGGGCAACGTCCGGCTTGTTCGTCAAATTGATTGCCAGCGAGGCGGACATTTCATCGCTGGCGCTTGCGTTCTGGCGCGACCTCTGTACGTTTTGCGTACTCAGCGCCGGGATGATCGCGCTGCGCCCGGCGAATTTGAAAATCGAGCGGCGCGACTTGCCGCAACTCGCGGCGATGGGCGCGAGTTTGGGTGCGTTTCACGTGCTGTGGAATTTGGCAGTTCTGCTTAACGGCGTGGCGGTGGCAACGGTGCAACAAGCCGCGATGCCGGCTATCGTCGTGATCGTCGCGCGGCTTGTGTGGCGCGAGGCGCTGACGTGGCGCAAAGTGGTTGCCATCGCGCTGACGTTTAGCGGCACGGCACTGGTTTCGGATTTGGATCAACTGAGCCAAGCCGGTTTTTCGTTTGGCGGGTTGATCGTCGGCTTGTGTTTGCCGCTCGCGTATGCGGGCTGGGGCTTGTTCGGCAAGGGCGCGCGCGCGCGTTACGATCCGTTTACGATTTTGACGTACGGGTTTGGCTTTGCCGCGCTGGCGTTATTGCCATGGCAATTCTTCACGCCGCAACCGACGCGCATTTCGCTAACGGCAGGGCTGGGTTTTGCCGGCTGGATTGGGCAAACGATCATTGCGTTCGGCGCGTACCTGTTCGGGCTGGGGCGTCTGCCCGCCGGCGTCGCCAGTATTTGGGCGATGAGCGAAATTGCGTTTGTCGCGGTCTATGCGTATTTTCTGCTGGGCGAGCGTTTGAACGCGATCCAAATTTTGGGCGTGGGTTTAGTCGTTGGCGGCGTGTTGTTGCTCGCGCGGCAACCGCACGCGCGCGCGGCGGAAACGGATGGGTGAGCGCCGGGCTTTTGGCGTTTTTTGCCGGCTAGAGTATAATGACCACGCGCGCAACGGTCGGCGACATTTGGCGCGAATCAATTTGACGAGATCGGGTTCGGGCGTATAATGCGAACTCGTATTTTTGCCGAGAATCATTCGGCGGGCGCGCCAACGCGCCCCGATGGGTTATCCACGTATGCTTTCCGCATTGAATCCTAAAGGCAACTTGCAGGCATTCCGAGAATTGCTCATGCTTCTGACGCGGCATCGTCAATTGACGATTGAGATGGCAAAGCGCGAAATTTCGGATCGGTATGCGGGCCAAGTTTTGGGCATCCTGTGGACGATTGGCCATCCGTTGATGTTGATGGCGGTCTATGTCGTCGTCTTTGCGTTCATTTTCAAAATGCGCGTTGGCGGCACGGCGGATATGCCGCTGGGCTACACCGCGTATTTGCTCGCCGGCTTGATTCCCTGGATGACGTTTCAGGAAGTGCTGGCGAAAGCGAGCACGGTCATCGTCTACAATGCGAACATCGTCAAGCAAGTTGTTTTTCCCATCGAGGTGTTGCCGGTCAAGAGTGTGTTGGCGACGTTTGTGACGTTGCTCGTGTTCCTGGGACTCTACCTCGTGTACGTCTTGCTCGCATATCAGATGGCGTTTTGGACGTGGCTGGTGTTGCCGGCGTTGGTGCTGTTGCAGGGTTTGGCGATGATCGGCGCGAGTTACGTGCTGTCGGCGGTGGGCGCATACTTTCGAGATGTCAAGGATTTGGTGCAGGTCTTTACGGTCGTCAACATTTATCTGATGCCGGTGTTCTATCTGCCCGATTTCGCTCCCGCGCCGTTGCGAGTCCTCTTGTTCTTGAATCCCTTCAGCCACTTGATTTGGTGCTACCAGGATGTGCTGTACTTTGGGCGGATGGAGCATCCGTACGCGTGGCTAGTATTTCCCATTTTGAGTTTGAGCGTGTTCGTGATCGGCTATCGGCTCTTTCGCAAATTGCGCGTAATGTTCGGGAATGTGTTATGACGGCGATGGGCGATCTGGCGATTCGGGTGGCGCACCTCTCGAAGGTGTTTCGCGTTTACAGCAAGCCCGCCGACATGTTTTGGGAAACTGTGACGGGCAAGCCGCGCCACAAACAGTTTTGGGCATTACGCGATGTGACCTTCGACGTGCGGCGCGGGCAGGTGGTTGGTTTGATCGGGCGCAACGGCGCGGGCAAAAGTACGCTCCTCAAGATCATCACCGGCACGCTCGACAAGACTGAGGGCATGGTCGAGGTGCAAGGGCGCGTCTCTTCGATTTTGGAATTGGGCACCGGCTTTAACGGCGAATACACCGGGCGCGAGAATGTTTACCTCGGCGGGCTGATGGTCGGCTTGACGCGGCAAGAAGTGACGCGCAAGTTGGATTGGATCATTGATTTCAGCGAACTGCGCGATTTCATTGACCAGCCCTTCAAAACGTATTCGAGCGGGATGCAGGCGCGGTTGACGTTTGCAACGGCGGCGTGCATTGACCCGGATATTTTGATCATTGACGAAGCGTTGTCGGTCGGCGACGCGCACTTTCAGCGCAAGTCGTTCGGCAAAATCAGAGAGTTTCGCAAAGCTGGACGCACGATTCTGCTGGTCTCGCACGATGTAGACACGATCAGTACATTTTGCGACCACGCAATTTTGCTTGACGGCGGTCAGGTGTACGAGCAGGGCGAGCCACAACATATTGGCAAAGTCTATTACAAAATGCTCTTTGCCAGCGACCCCGCCGAATTGGATGCGGTGATCCGCTCCAAACTACCTACCGAAATTGTGTTGGATGCAACACGGGCTGTACCGGAACAGGGCAAGGCGTGGCGGCTTGATTTATCCGACGCGCCAGTTCAGGGTGATAGCAAGGAATACCCGCAGGGTTCGCTATATACGCTGTGTGAAAATGGTCTGCCGTTACAGCCAAGCCATAGCGCGCATGTGTACGTGCGTCAATACGGCAAGGGCGCGCATTCGCACTGGGGCAGAGTACTGTATTTTTCGACGAGCGATGACAGCGATCCGCGTGAGAATGGGCGGCAGTATGTGTTGCGGCGCAAGGACCTAGTCAAGCCAAAAGATGAAGCCGTATCGGTAGCAGTCAGTACCGAAACCACCGAAACGCCGGAACACGTCGAAATTCGCCGTGCCGCGTTGGCGCGATTGGGGTTGGCGCAATCCACCGTTCCCGAAAGCGTGCGCGCGATGCGTTTGGGCAACCGCAAAGTCGAAATTCTGGACGCGGGAATCTTGGATGCGCACGGCGAGCGGGTCATCCGGCTTGAGTCGAGCAAACCGTATACTTTTTTCTTTTCGGCAGTTTTTTATCAAGATATCGAGTCTTGGAACGTCGGATTTTTAATTCGCAACCTCAAAGGCGTGGATGTGTTTGGCATAAATTCCACGGGACAAAAACTAGTACTGCCCCCCAAAAAGTGCGGTGAAATAGCGACGGCGCAACTGCCGGTAACAATGTGGCTGACCAACGGCACATACTTTTTATCCTTTGGCGTAGCAAATCCCGATGCTGAAACCGATGTCCAATACGATTTTCGATACGACGCGTTACAGTTCGAGATTCAGATGAAGAGCGGATTGCATACGAATTCAATGGTCAATCTTGAGGCGCAATTTTACATCGAGTAAAATATGGAAACCATCACGTGTCCCTTATGTGCCTCAAGCAATTCGCGTCTTGTATTCAAGCGTAAAGACTGGGTTTTCCAAGTTTCGGAAGAAGCATTCTGTGTTGTGCGCTGCCACAACTGTGGGTTGGTCTATGTTAATCCTCGCCCCGCCGAAGAGGAGATTCACGATTATTATACTGAAGAATTCTACGACACAACAATAACGGGTACGGATTTACTGAAACGGAACGCGCAACAATTGCAATTAAAATATCGGTATGTCTGCGATATTGCTCCCGGCAAGTTATTAGATATTGGATGTGGCAAAGGCGATTTTCTGTTTTACATGCAACAAAAGGGCTGGCAAGTTCGGGGAATGGATTTCTCTTCCAAGCCACCCAATCTTTTTGACCTGGATATTTTCTATGGCGATTTAGCCTCGGCAACATACCCACCTGCGTCCTTTGACCTTGTGACGGCATGGGCAGTCTTAGAACATGTGTATCGACCGCTGCAAATGCTGAAACAAGCCAATCAACTGCTCAAGCCGGGTGGAAAAATTGTAGTGTTGGTGTCAAATTTCGACAGTTTGCCGGCTTGGTTTATGCGCCAAGATGATGTTCCGCGACACACCACTCTATTCACGGCGCGCACATTGGGCGAAATGTTGCACCGGGCTGGGTTTGCGATGGACTATGTTGAGTGTAATAATGGATTGTATGGCGGAAGCAATCGCGGAGTGTTAAATTATCTCGTCAAGTTGATTGCTGGTGAAAAAATTGATGATATTGTCGCAATGAATCGCTCCCGTGATCGCTGGCATGAATTTTCAAACTACCTGCGCGGGAAACCGTCGGATTTTATGCTCAAGGTAGATCGGTTGGACCTTGCGCTTACGCCACATCTGGATCATTGGCTTGATAAATTACGGCTTGGTTACATTATGATTGCCCAAGCCGTTAAGAAGTAATACTTTGTAAAGGGATGTTCGATGTCCAACCCCCATTTTGATCACAACCGCGTTATTTGGCAGGACGAGTATAGCGGCAAGTACCAGCCAATTGATTACGGCGTCCAGTTCGATCCCGAATGGAAGCTGTTTTTGGAAAAACGGCAGGGCTTTTACCGGCATACCGGCGTTGAAACTGAGGATGAATGGATCAATGACCGGATTTTTGATTTGACCGGCGTTGAAGATTATTTGCATCTGCGAACGGGTGAGAGTTCAGCTGATCGCACGATTGGCGGGCGGCAGATGCTCGACTTGAAATTTGCCCCCGGTTTTTTCAAGGGCAAGCGGTGTTTGGATGCGGCCTGTGGCGCAGGCCGCTGGACCAAAACCTTGATCAAACTGGGTGCGCGCGTCAAATCCATTGACGTGTCCGAGCATGGTCTGCAATCGGTGCGCCAATTCAACGACGATGTTGAGCGGCTTGACCTGTTTGAAATCCCTCAGCGCACCGACTTGCGCCAGGCATTTGACTTTACCATTTGCTGGGGCGTTGTGCATCACACGCATGATCCCAAACAGGCGTTTGCGAACGTTGCCCAAACCGTCAAGCCGGGCGGGGGATTGTATGTGATGATTTATGCGCCAAACTATCATAATAGCGTGGATATCCTCAAACATCGGCGGCATTATCACCAAAACCTCAAAACGTTTGAGGAAAAGCTAGCGTATGCGGAAACCATCGCGGATCGCCGTGAAAACGCGCACAACTATTTGGATATGTTGAACACGTTTTATAACTGGGTGGTAGAGGAAACGACGATTCACAACTGGTTCCGCGTGAACGGCTTTATAGATGTGATTACGCTGAATGCAAGCGAAACCTACCCGGTGGCATATCACGTTTTCGGCAGAAAGCGAACATTTCACCCGCCTTTATACAATGATCTGGGTCAGGTCGTCCCGCGCCTAGCCAAATATAATCGCCGCCAAGCCGTTCAGCTTAAACGACCATTCGAAAAAGAACAGGGGCACGCGTGGTACGCACCCTTTACGAATTTTGCTGACCGCGCCGATAGTACCGAGTTTCCCGAACGTTCGACGCTCGTGTTGCTCGAAAACGGCAAGCCGCTCTGGGCGCGGCATGCACAACATTTGGATGTGCGCAATCTAGGGTGCGGACGGTACTCTCACTGGAACGGCATTCTTTTATTTTCCACGTCTGATAATAGCGATCCGAATACCAACAAACGAAAGTACGAGTATGTCTTTGCCGAATCTGCCTAGCCCAACAAATGCGAATGTGTTTCATCTCGACGGATATCTCGAGACCTATCACCGCCTTGTAGAAAAATTTGGTCACCAAGCTCGGATCGAACCTGGCCGGATGGAATTACTGGGTTGGGATTTGGAATATGTCTGTGGCGCCGCGCTTAAAAACTTTGTCGATCAAATTTTGGTACGCCGATTGGATGATTTCACTCCTACTCGATCAGCACCGGTCATCTTGGATTGCGGCGCGAATATCGGTTTTACCGTCCTGAACTATAAACGCCAATTTCCCAGTGCTCGGATCATAGCCTTTGAGCCCGATCCGCAGTTTGCGCCAGTTCTGCGCCGAAACTTGGAACACAATGGTGCGGTGGATGTTCAAGTGGTCGAAGCGGCGGTGTGGGTGCAAAACGGCGAGATTACTTGGTTCAGCGAAGGCATTGATGGTAGCAAAATCGTCACCGAGGCAGTGGCGGAGGGTAACCTTGTGCAGGTGGCGACGATTGATCTTGCAGAATACATCACGTCTGAAATTGATCTCATCAAACTCGATATTGAAGGCGCGGAATATCAAGTAATCCAACATCTGGTCAAGCAAGGCAAACTACATCTGGTGCATAACATGATCATCGAGTGCCATACCTTGCCGTCCGATATACGCCAGCTGGGTGCGATGTTGGAGCTATTGGCATCAGCCGGTTTTCAACTGGGCGTCAACTCGATGGGCAAGTGGCGTGATCTGGTTCGCCAACCAGAGATTCCCCCCAATCACTATGGACAATATTTCACCGTTGCGGCGTGGCGCGCGCCGATCCCAGACGATAGTTCTGTGGATGGATTCTTAACTCTGGGCGGTGTTCCGTTTTTGCTCGAAAAGAAACGCGGGACCGAGAAACTCGAATTCGACTTGCGAACCAGGAGCGAAGAACTGGCGGAAACGCAACACACTCTCGATTTGACTCGGGCGGAACTGGCGCGCTACACCCGGCTGGGCAAGCCGTTTCGGGGCGCTATCCGGTTAATCAACCTGATCCTAGATTGGTGGCAGAAACCCCAATCCTAGTCGGGGCAAGGAGAAGACGATTTGTGCGGCATTTGCGGCATCGTATATCAGGATCGCGCACGCGCGGTTGCACCGGAATTTGTGCACCAAATGGTGCGCGTCATTCATCATCGCGGACCCGACGACACCGGCGTGTGGACGCACGCCAACGTCGGCTTGGGGCAGGCGCGCCTCGCCATTATTGATCTGAGTCCGCTCGGACATCAGCCGATGACGAACGAAGACGGCTCCGTCTGGATCACGTTCAACGGCGAGATTTACAACTTTCCCGAACTGCGCGACGAACTCGTGCAAAAAGGGCACACCTTTCGCTCGCACAGCGACACGGAAGCGATCATTCACCTGTGGGAAGAATTCGGCGAGCGGTGCGTCGAACGCCTGCGCGGCATGTTTGCGTTTGCGCTGTGGGACGATAAGCGGCAAACCCTTTTTCTCGCGCGCGACCGCGAAGGCAAAAAGCCGCTCTTTTACGCCGCGTTGCCAGACCGCTTGCTCTTCGGCTCGGAAATCAAAGCCATTTTGCAAGACCCCGATTTCAAACGCGTGCCGGACTTGCAAGCGATTCAGCATTACCTCGCGTTCCAATCGGTGCCCGCGCCGTTTTGCGCCTTCCAAGGTATTCAGAAATTGCCACCCGCGCACACCTTGCTCCTCAAAGATGGGCAAACGCGTTTGCGCCGGTACTGGAAACTTTCGTACCAAAATCCGTTGCGCTTGGACACTGCCGCCGCCGTCGCCGACACGCAAGTCGAAATCATCGAACGCTTGCGCGAAGCCGTGCGGATTCGCCTGATGAGCGATGTGCCGCTCGGCGCGTTCCTCTCCGGCGGCATTGATTCGTCCATCATCGTCGCGCTGATGGCGGGCTTGATGGATCGCCCGGTCAAAACGTTTTCGATTGGCTTTGCCGAAGACGAGTACAACGAATTGCCCTACGCGCGCATGGTCGCCGAACGTTACGGCACCGAGCATCACGAGTTCATCGTCACGCCGGACGCGCAAGCGATCTTTCCCGAATTGGTGTGGCATTACAACGAGCCGTTCGCCGATTCCTCCGCGATTCCCACGTACTATGTGTCCAAAATGGCGCGGCAATTCGTGACGGTCGTGTTGAGCGGCGACGGCGGCGACGAAAATTTCGCCGGCTATCCGCGCTATCGGTTCGAGCCGGCGACGCGCGTGTGGCGCATCGCTTCGCTCGCGCGACGGTTGTTACGCCCCGATCACACCGCGCGCGCCTTTATGGCTGACGGCGATTGGCGCGGCACGTTTCGCCGGCTCAAGGATTTGGACGAGAAAAAACTGTCCTACTATTATCGCATCTCGCATTTTCACGAACTGTACCAGACCCAACTCTACACGCCGGAATTTCGCCAGCGGCTGGGTGCGGTCTGCACGATTGATTGGTTGTTGGACAAGTACCGCCAATCGGACGCGCCGGATTTTCTCAGCGCGACGCTCGACGTAGACCTGGGTCTGTACTTGCCGGACACGCTGATGACCAAGACCGACATCGCCGCGATGGCGCACTCGCTCGAAGTGCGCGCGCCGTTGCTCGATCACGAGCTGCTCCAATTTGTCGCGCGCATCCCGGCGGAATGGAAATTGCGCGCCGGCGAAAGCAAATTCATTTTCAAAAAAGCGGTCGAGCCATATCTGCCGGCGGACGTGATCTACCGGAAAAAGATGGGCTTTGGCGTGCCGATTGATCACTGGTTCCGCCACGAATTGAAAGAGATGATGTTCGACACGCTCCTCAGCGCGCGCGCGCTGCAACGCGGCTATTTCCGCCGCGCGTATATCGAAAACATTTTGAACCGGCATGTGGCGGGCGAAACCTGGCAATACCTCATCTGGAATTTGTTGATGCTCGAACTGTGGCACTTGATGTTCATTGACGAAACCTTGCCGATTCCAGCGGCGCATGCGGCGACGCAAGGATGAAACCGCGCGGGTTGATGATCATCCACCACTTTCGCCCGGGCTCGGCGGGCGGCGCGGAATTGCAAGCCGAGCGGTTGGCGAAACAGTTGGTGCAACTGGGACATCCGATCCAAGTGTTGACGCGGTTGACTGCGCCCGGCGCTTTGCCGGAGGAAACCGCCGACGGTGTCCAGATTCATCGTGTGCCGTACCTGTTGCCCTACTGGATCACGCGCGACAACGCCGACACGTTCCAGTACCTCGTGCGCCAGCGTCACACGTACGATCTGTTGCACGCGCATCTCGTATTCGGTCATGCCGTCGTCGCGGTGGTGGCGGCGCGGTGCTTGGGCAAAAAAGCCATCGTCAAAATTGCGTGCGCCGGCGAGTACGGCGATCTCTGTCTCTTTTCCAAATTCGCCGGCTTTGCCGCCGCGCTCAAGGTGCTACACCAAGCCGATGCGGTCGTTGCGATCAGCCGCGAAGTCGAGCGCGAGTTGCTCCAGTACGGTTTTCCGGCGCACCGCATCGTGCGGATTCCGAACGGCGTGGACACGGATTTTTTTCGGCGCACGCAACCAATGCCCGAACGCGGCAAGACGCAATTTATTTTGATCGGGCGGCGGCATCCGCAAAAAGGAATTGACACGACGTTGCTCGCCGCGCAACGGTTGCTGGCGCAAGGGCTGGGCGATCAATTCGAGATTCGTTTGTACGGCGCGGATTATGCCGAACACGATTACCGGGCGCTGGCGCGCGACCTGGGTGTTGTCGAGCACGTGCGCTTTTTTCCGTTCGAGCGCGACATCCGCGCCGTCTATCACAGCGCGCACGCTTTCCTTCTGCCCAGTCGCGGCGAAGGCATGTCGAACTCGTTGCTCGAAGCGATGGCGCTCGAGCTGCCGGTGATCGCTACGCCGGTCAGCGGCACGCCCGATGTGGTGGACGATGGCGTGGACGGGGTGCTGGTGCCGCCCGATGCGCCAGCCGCGTTGGCGGCGGCGATGGCGCGCGTGATCGCCGACCCGGCGTTCGCGCACCAATTGGGGCAACGTGCGCGGCGCAAGGTAGAAACCCAGTTTGCGTTGCCGCGCGTCGCACAACAGTACTCCGAGTTGTACGCGCGGCTGTGCGCCGCGGATGCGTGAGGTAGTTGGTGGAGCGAGAACGTTTACCCAGCCGCGTAGAAAGGGCGCGGCAATTTCTCCGCCGGGCGTCGGCTTTCGCGCGACGGATTCGGTTCGCGCGCATGGTTTGGGGCGCGGCGTATTGGTTGTGCTTTGGATACGTCTGGGTGCGCTCCAAAGATTAAGCGTGGTGAGCGTCGAGAGTTGGAATGGCAGGTCAGACTTTAGCGCGCAAAATTTGTATTACCAGCCCGTGGAATTATCCGTTGTTCAATCCCGAAAACCAAACGCATTTTGGCGGCTGGGAAGTGCGGATCGGTTTGATCGCCAAAGAATTGGCGCGGCGTGGCAATTTCGAGGTCAACCTCGTCGTCGCTGATCACGGTCAGCCGCGCATCGAACAGCGCGACGGCGTTACGCTCCATGCCTGGGTTGGCAGAACGATTGCCGGTATTCCCAGCGCGGCGGAGCGCGCGCGCGGGATCGTGCGCGCGCAGATGCCCAGTTTGCCGATGCGCATTCGGCGCAAGGCGTTGCTGTCGCTCGAAGCGGTGGCTTGGCGGATCAAGCCGCCGGCGTCGCTCGTCGGCAACATCGGCGCGTACTTTGTTTTGGCGGACATGATTGCGATTTACGATCAAGTGGATGCAGATGTGTATCTCGTGCCGGGCAATTCGCAGTTTTCCGCCGAGGTCGCCTTGTATTGCCAACAACGCGGCAAGCAATATGTCTTTCTCGCCGGGTCGGATATGGACTATTACCCGGAATACAAATTGCATCCCAACCGCCGCGACATCCAGGGCGTGCCGTTTCGCCTCAAAGTGTTTTCGATTGAGCACGCCGCGTTGCACTTGGCGCAAAACGAGCGGCAAGCGCAAATGTTGCGCGAGGGTTATGGGCGTTCGGCGACGATCATCAAGAACCCGATTGATCTGGATCACGTCGTGCCGCGCAACCCGGCGGCGCGCACAATTTTGTGGGTCGGCAAATCGGACGAACGGATCAAACGACCGTCGCTCGCGCTCAAGTTGGCGGAGCAATTGCCGGAATATGAATTTGTGCTGATCATGAACATGTCCATTGCGAAAACGCACACCGCCTGTCTTGCGTGGGCGCGGCGTTTGCCGAACGTCACCGTGATCGAGCGCGTGCCGTTCGCGGACATTGAAAATTATTTTGCCGATGCGCGCTTGCATCTCAACACATCGGTCTTTGAAGGATTTCCGAATACGTTTTTGCAAGCGGCGAAATATGGCGTGCCGACGGTGTCGCTCAAAGTCGACCCCGGCGCGATGCTGTCGGAGCGCGGTTGCGGTGTGGTCTGCGGCGGTGATTTGGCGTGCGTCGCGCGCAACCTGCGCGAGTTGATGACCGATGTGACGCGGTACGCGCGTCTGAGCCAAACCAGTCTCGCCTATGTGCGCGCCGTGCATGATCGCAACGTGATCATCCCCCAGTACGAACGCGCGCTGGCGACGCTGTGCGACGCCACGCCAACGTGAATGATTTTTCGGTGAGAGGTAAGACGCGATGAGCGGTGCCAAGCCGAACAGGATTACGCTTTGGAACGCGTGGCGCAACGGTACTCGGAATTGTATCAGCAACTGGGAGGCGCGCGGTAAATGAGCGGGCTGAATATCGTCACCTTGCATAAATTCCGCGATTGGATCAAACCATGCGCGCCCGTCTACTTGGTGCTGTGGCGCGCGCCGGTTTGGCTGTGGCGCGGCGCGCGGCGCGTGCGCGGTTGGTTGCAACGCGCACCGGATCGCTTGGCGGACGCGTGCTGGCGCGGCACATACTGGCTGATGTTCGATTGGCTCGTGTGGCGACAACGTCTGCGCGCACGCGCGAATCCTGACGCGTCCGCCGCGCGGCAGGTGGATTCCCAATGACCAAACCCAAGGTCTGCATCGTCAGTCCTTTTTGCTATCCGTTGTTCAACCCCGAAATTCGCGGCGCACACTTTGGCGGCTGGGAAGTGCGCACGTACACCATTGCCAAAGAATTGGCGCGGCGCGGCAACGTAGACGTTTCGATGGTCGTCTGGGATCACGGGCAACCGCCGGTCGAACAGCGCGCCGGCGTGACGTTGTACGCGTGGCAGGGCAAGCCCAACCCCCACCGCGATCCGGCGGATTCCGTGCGCGCGGAAACGGGAACGCCGGTGAGCGATGGTACTGCTGGCGCGGACGTGCCGTTGCTGGCGCGCGCCGAGTTCGATCACTGGCTTGCGGCGCACACGCACAAACTGGGGCGCTGGTTGTTGCGCGCGCTGGCGCAAGGGGTGATTCTGTCGGCGCGCGCCGGGTTGCAATTCGTCGTGCAACTGGCAGTCGTGTGGCGCGATGTGGCGCGGCGCGTGGGGTGGTTGCTGCGCGAACCGTTCGGGTACATTGGCAACTACATCGTCGCTAAAAAAGATGTGGCGATCTATGATCGCATCAACGCCGACATTTACATGATGCCCGGCAACAATTACACGGCGGGCGAGTTGGCGTACTATTGTCGGGCGCGCGGCAAAAAATACGTGTTCCTCGCCGGCTCGGACCCGGATTATGACCCGGCGTTTCGGCTAGACCTGGGCGCGATGGGTTTGTACAGCGTGCCGAATTATCTGCGCGTGTACGCGATTGAGTCCGCCACCGCGCACATCGCGCAAAATGCGCGCCAAGTTGCCACGCTGAAAAACGTGTACGGGCGCGACGCTGTGCTGATTCGCAACCCGTTGGATTTGACGCCTGCGTTTCCGCGCAACCCCGCCGCGCAAACGATTCTGTGGGTCGGCAGTTCGGATGATCGCGTGCGCCGCCCGTCGCGGATGTTGGATTTGGCGGAGCGCTTGCCCGAATATCAATTCGTGATGGTGATGGTGCCGCTGATCGCCGAAACGGATCGGGCGTGTTGGGCGCGTGCACGCGCATTACCGAACGTCACCATGTTCGGACGCACGCCGTTCGCCGAAATCGAACGTTTTTTTGCGGACGCCAAGTTGTTCGTCAACACGTCGGTGTTTGAAGGATTCCCGAATACGTTTTTGCAAGCGGCAAAGTATGGCGTGCCCATCGTCACGCTCAAGGTCGATCCGGGTGAGATGTTGTCGCAACATGGGTGCGGCATTGCCAGCGGCGACGATTTGGAGCGGCTGAGCGAAACCGTGCGGCGGATGATGACCGACGCCGAACTCTACGCGCGCGCCAGCGCGGCGTGCCAACGCTATGTGCGCGCGTATCACGACCAGGAGCGGATCATTCCGCAGTATGAGCAAGTGTTTAATCGCTTGCTCGCATAAAGTGTGCCGATGAATGTTTCGACCGAACTCGATGCAACCGAATACGCGATTGTGATCCCGGCGTACAACGAAGCCGATTCGCTGGGCGCGATCATCGCGCGCATTCACGCGGCAATGCCCGGCGCGCCG
>CAIKBD010000116.1 GCA_903825565.1 uncultured Anaerolineales bacterium
ATACACGCGTTCCGCGACCGCCGCCGTTTCCGCATCGCCGCCCAGCGCGACGAGATGCACGTGGTACGGCGCGATGGTGATCGGCAACGTCAAGCCGCGTTCGTCGTGATGTTCTTCCGTCGCGCACGCGAGCAACCGCCCGGAGCCGATGCCGTACGATCCCATCACGACCGGTTTTTCTTTACCATCGGCGGCGAGGTACGTTGCGCCAATCGCCGCGGTGTAGCGCGTGCCGAGTTTGAAAATGTTGCCGACTTCGACGCCGCGCGAGGTGTGGAGCAGGTTGCCGCAATTCACGCACGCGTCGCCGTCGCCCGCCGCCGCAATATCTGCGACGAGGCGCGGCGTATAATCGCGCGGCACATTCGTGTTGAGCAAGTGATAGCCCTCGACGTTCGCGCCGGCAACTAGGTTGGGCGAACCGGGGATCGAGTCGTCTACAATTACAGTGACATTCTTCAAGCCGATGGGCGAAGCATAGCCGGGCGTGGCACCGGTCGCGCGGATTTCCTCGTCGGTCGCCGGGCGCAACCAATCGGCTTTAAGCGCGTTCGCCAATTTAGTTTCGTTTACATCCATCTCGCCACGAATCACGGCGAACACAAATTCTTCGCGCGTGCCGCTTTCTTCTTCATGCCCGGCGATCATGAACACGGCTTTGGCGGTTTGGCTTTTCGACAGGCCGAGCAAGTTGGCGAGGTCCTCAATCGTTTTGCAATTTGGCGTCGCCACTTGTTCGAGCGGTTTTAATTCGGCGGGCGCCGCCGGTTTTTTCGCAAAGCGCGCGATCTGGCGATTCGCCGCATAACCGCACTGCGCGCATAGCACGAGCGTATCTTCGCCAACCGGTGTGAGGTACATGTATTCGTGCGCGAGCGAGCCGCCCATCATCCCCACGTCCGAACCGACCGCGATGGCGGGCACACCGCACCGATTGAAAATATTAAAGTACGCTTGATAGTGCGCGCGGTATTGCCGGTCGAGCCCCGCTTCGTCGAGATCGAGCGAGTAGGAATCCTTCATCGTAAATTCGCGCACGCGGATCAAGCCGGCGCGCGGGCGCGGATCGTCGCGGAATTTCGTTTGGATGTGATAGACGAGTTGCGGCAGTTGTTTGTACGAACGAATGTCGCTCTTGCACAGATCGGCGACGACTTCTTCGTGCGTCATCGCGAGCACCATATCGCGGTCTTTACGATCCTTAAAGCGTGCCATTTCCGCGCCGATGGCGTACCACCGGCCGGTGGCTTGCCATACTTCGGCGGGGTGCACGACGGGCATCGTCATTTCCTGCCCGCCAATCGCGTTCATTTCCGCGCGGAAAATATTTTCGATTTTGACAAGCGCGCGTTTTGCCAGCGGCAAGTACGAAAACAGCCCTTGCCCCAGTTGGCGAATGTACCCCGCGCGCAACAGCAATTGATGGCTGATCGCTTCCGCGCCGGACGGCGCTTCGCGCAGGGTGAGTCCGAAATGATGAGAGAGTCGCATAGGGATAACCTCGTTACCAATTTACTACGCCGAGTATAGCAAGGCGCGGCGAAAAGTCAAACGCGGCAAGTACGTCAAATCGGTTGACAGCGACTGGGCTTGCGCGTATACTGCAACTCGTTCCATTCGGTAAATCTATGAACAACTCTGGCAACCCTCCCTCCGAACCGAATAAAGCGGTCGCACTCACCTTTCCGCGCACGCTACCGGAAATTCTGGCGCTGGCGTACGCGGTCGTCGAGACGTGGCGTTACCCGATCGGCGAAAAGCGCGACATGCGGCTCGATCTCTTGCGCGGGTTCGCCGTGCTCGTGATGGTGGTGGATCATTTCGGCGGCGCGTCATGGCTGTACCTGATCACCGGCAACAATTCCTTCTTCACCTCCGGCGCGGAAGCGTTCGTGCTGATTTCGGGAATGGTCGTCGGCATCGTCTACGGCAACATCGCGCACAAGGAAGGGTTGCGCGCCGCAATGCTCAAGGCGTTGCAACGCGCGTGGACGCTATACAAACTGACGATTGTGATGACGTTGGCGCTGGCGATTCTGTCGGATTTTTTCCGGTTGCCTTGGGCAAAAGACCTCGACCTGGGTGATCCGTTGCAGTTCGTCTTGAACGTGATTCTGTTTCGCCAAACGTACTACTTGGCGGATATTCCGTTGTTGTATACCCTGCTGATGGCCGCCGCGCCAATTGGTTTGTGGTTGCTAGTCAAACGGCGCACCACGCTGTTGATGAGCGGCTCGTTAGTGGTATGGGCTGTTTTCCAATATCTCAACACCGCGCAAATTTTGATCTTGCCGATTGTGGGCAATACCACTTTTCATCCGGCGGCATGGCAGTTGATCTTTTTCTGGGCGATGGCGTTCGGGTACCACCGTGACGCCATTTACCAGCGATTGAGTGCCTTGCCGAGATGGCCTTACCTTTTGTTTTCGACGATGCTGTTTGTGTGGCTCTTGCACTTGTACTCAACCGAAGTCAAGGTGCTCGCGCGCTTGTATCCCGGGCTGGATATGTCCGCCATCGTTCACGAATTGTTCAACAAAAGCACGGTTGCACCGGGGCGCATCCTGGCAACGGTGATCGTGTTTCAATTCGCGTACTTGTTCTGCACGTTTTTTTGGAAGCCGGTCTGGG
>CAIKBD010000117.1 GCA_903825565.1 uncultured Anaerolineales bacterium
TCAAACTCTTCGATCACGGGTCCGATGCTGAGAAACGGCGTTTGCAAAACGCGATTCACCGCGTCAATTTCCGCGCGCGTAATATCCGGGGAGGACATGGGAACCTGGGTTGCCATACTCAATCCTTTCGTTTCAAAATTCGCGCGGGCACCCCGACCACCGTTGCGTGATCGGGGACATCTCGGACGACGACACTGCCCGCGCCAATCGTCGCCCACTTGCCAATCAGAATTTGCGGGATCACTGCCGCGCCGATCCCGATCAAAGCGCCTTCGCCAACGCGGACGCCGCCCGCCAAATGCGCGCCGGGCGCAATGTGCGCGTGCGCGCCGATCTGACCATGATGATCCACGGTGCAAGCCGTATTCAAGATCACAGCGTCGGCGATGCGCGCGCCCGGGTTGACGACGACGTTGGCAAACGCCGCGATCCCACTACCCAGGATCGCGTCCGCCGCGATCACCGCGCGCGGATGCAACGCGTTGATCAACGGCACGCCCGCCGCACGCACGATCGCGCTCGCGCGTTGCCGCGCGCGATTATCGCCGATGGCGACGAACGCACCGTCCACCGGCAATTGCGCGAGCTTTGCCAGAGGCCCGTCAATCACATGCCCCTGAAACAGTTGCCCCCACAAATGCGGCGCGTCGTCCAGCACGGCGATCACCTGGATTGCATCGCCGCACAATTTTAGCGTATCGAAAACCACTTGGGCGTGTCCGCCCGCGCCAAGCAAAACAATGCGGCGCATCATCGGCTACTCATTCTTGCGCCCTTCGAACTTGGGCATCGTGACGTGCCCATCCGCGCTCACGCCTTCGCGGCGAATCACTTTCCACGCCGTCTTGAACAGAATTTTGAAATCGAGCCAGAGCGACCAGTGATCCACGTACCACACGTCGAGCGCAAATTTTTCTTCCCAGGATAGCAAGTTGCGCCCGCTCGCCAAGACGGGTCCCCCCATGCCCGGCGGCATATCGTGCCGCCGCCATTGCTCCGGCGTGTACAGCGCGCGGTACTCGATCAGCAACGGGCGCGGTCCGATCAAACTCATCTCGCCGCGCAAGACGTTGAGCAATTCAGGCAATTCGTCGAGCGTCGTGCTCCGCAGAAATTTGCCGAGCCGCGTGAGCCGGCGGTCATCGGGCAAATAATTTCCCTGCGCGTCGCGCGCGTCGGTCATCGTGCGAAATTTGAGAATCGAAAATTCGTGTCCGTGATAACCGATACGCGGTTGCCGAAAAAAGATCGGCGCGCCGAGTTGCACGCGCACCAACAGCGCGACGACGCCAAATATCGGCGACGCGAGCGCCAGGACAAGCGCCGCTACCAGCAAATCAAACAAACGCTTGCAGGTGAACTGCAAGCGCCAGCCAAAGGTCGTGCGATTGTGCGTGTGAGCCATTGCGTTTTTCTGCGGCGGCTATTCCACCGCGATTCCTTTTTGCGCCAGCAACCGGCGATAGGTGGCGGCGACTTGATCAAAGACGCGGCGTTCGTCGAACAAGGTCTCGGCGCGTTGCCGCCCCGCCCATCCCATCATACGCCGTTTTGGTTCATCGCGCAACAATTCGATCAGCGCGCGCGCCAACGCCTCGGCGTCGCGTGGCGGGACGAGCGCACCGTTCACGCCGGGCGCAACGACTTCGCGGCAACCGCGAATATCGGTCGCCACAACCGGCGTGCCCATCGCGGCGGCTTCCATCGGCGCACGCGGAAACCCCTCGCGGTACGACGGCAACGCGAGCACATCCATCAACGCGTACAATGCCGGCATATCCTGCCGCCAACCGAGAAAATGGATCGCGCCGCGCAAACCAAACGCGTCCGCCGTCGCCGGCGTCAACGCGTCCGCCTTTTCGGTTTCGATGGGACCCACGACGATGAACTGGCAATCTGGAAATTGTTCGCGGATGGCGCGCGCGGCGGCGAAAAATTCCATGTACCCTTTTTCGCGCACCAACCGCCCCACCATTCCGACGACCGGCGCATCCGCCGGCAAGCCGAGTTCTTGGCGTTTGGCGACAAGCGCGGCGGCATCCAGCGTCGCGCGATCAAACCGCGTGAGATCGATCCCGTTGCCCAGGTACGTAATTTTTGTCGGCGCGCAAATTTTTTCGCGCACCGCCGTCGCCAGGTCTTCGGCATTTTGCGAAAGGATCGCATCCGAAAAATGCGCGGCGATGGTTTCCAGCGCGATCCACAGCCGGCGCATCACCGGCGGCGTGCCCGCGTGAAAATAAAAACCGTGAATCGTGTTGACGATCACCGGCACGCCGGCAAGCCGCGCCGCCAGTTGTCCCAGAAAGCCGGCTTTGGGCGTATGCGTGTGAACAAGCGTGATGCGGTTGGCGCGCAGGTACCGCGTCATTTGCGCAAGCGCGCGCAAATCGCGGAACGGGTCTACGACGCGGCGCGTCAGGTTGACCGGGTGAACGGCAATGCCCGCCGCTTGAATTTCGGGCACCCATTGGCCGCGCGCGCACATTGCGCTCACCGCATAGCCGGCGCGTTGCAAAAAGCGCAGTTGGTTCAGGAGCAAAAAGCGCACGGACATGTCCACGGTCGTGACATGCACGACGCGAACGGGCGCAACCGGACTCATCGCTCAACTCGCTCGCCAGCGCACTTGCCACGCTTGCAACATCAACAGCGTCCACAAGCGGTACTGCCAATTGCGTTTGCCGGTCAAATGTTCATCCCAGTAGCGGCGCACGACGGGCGGATTCAGAAAACCCACTTGGCGCAAACGGGATTCGCTCAACAAATCTTCCGCCCACTCGCGCAGTGAACCGCGCATCCACTCGCCAATCGGCAAGCCGAAACCGGTCTTGGGACGTGCGATCAAGGCACGCGGCACGTACTGATCGAGCATCTGGCGGAGGAGCCATTTAGTCGTGCCGCCGCGCACCTTGTAGCGCAACGGCAACCGCCACACCAACTCCAACAAACGGTGATCGAGCAACGGCGCGCGCATTTCGAGACTGACTGCCATACTCGCGCGATCCACTTTGACGAGAATATCCTCCGGCAAATACGTTTTCAGATCGGCAAGCATCATCCGATCACTCAGATCGCTCAAGCGCATCCGGCTTTGCAAATCCACCAAACCGTCCGCGTGATCCACATCCGCAAATTCGGGCAACAAGACCCCGTCGATGTCTTCCCAGCCGGAGACCAACCGTCGGTACAACGCATCCGCGCTGGCGCTGTCCAAAATCCGTGCGGCTTTGTGCGCCTTGTCGCCCGCCAGCCGCACACGCAAGCCGGGCGGCAACACCGGCGCGAGCGTTTGCAACGTGCGATCCCAGGTTTCTTGCGGCACGCGCGTAATCATCTGCGCAAGGCGATGCCGCACCGGCATAGGCGCCCAGCCCGCCGCGCGCCACAGTTGCCGCGCCCACGAATAGCGATGATACCCGCCGAACAATTCGTCGCCGCCATCGCCGGACAACGCCACCGTCACCTGGGTGCGCGCCAACTTGGACACCGCCCACGTCGGCACTTGGGAAGAATCGGCGAACGGCTCGTCGTAAATATCGGGCAACGCCGGAATCACGGCGAGCGTTTCGCGCGGGGTCACGTACAGTTCCGTGTGATCGGTGCCGAGATGTTTGGCAACGGCGCGCGCGTACTCCGCCTCGTTGAAACCGGCTTCTTGAAAGCCAATCGTAAACGTCTTGACCGGGCGCGCACTTTGCGCCTGCATCAACGCCGTGACGAGCGACGAGTCAATACCGCCGGACAGCAACGCGCCCAGCGGCACATCGGAGATCATCCGTTCGCGCACGGCTCGGCACAACCAGTTTTCGACACGCGCCAGCACCGCCCGCTCATCCTCTACGATCAAATCCGCCGCGCCCTCATGCGCGACCGTGAACGCGTCCCAGTACGTCTGCTGGTTCAGCGCACCGGGTCCCCCGTACGCGTCCTCGGCGACGACCGCGAATTGACCGGGCATCAACTTGAACGTGTCGCGGTAGATCGTCAGCGGCGCGGGAATGTAACTGTAACGCAAGAAAAGCGCAATCGCGCGCGACTCGATTTTGCGCGGGAACACTGGGTGCGCGCACAGGGCTTTTAGTTCCGATCCGAACAGCAGCACGCCATCGCCGCGAAACACGTACAGCGGTTTTTTGCCAACGCGATCACGCGCGAGATAGAGCCGCCGGGTTTCCCGATCCCAGACGGCGAACGCGAACATGCCGCTCAAGCGCGCCAGCGCGCGCTCCACGCCCCACACCGAAAACGCCGCAAGGATCACTTCGGTGTCGGACGCACCGCAAAACGCATAGCCGGCGTTCGTCAGTTCCGCGCGCAAATCGAGAAAGTTGTAAATCTCGCCGTTGAAAACGATCGCCCAACGCCCGTCGGCGGAAAACATCGGTTGATGCCCCGCCGGAGACAGATCAATAATCGCCAGGCGCCGATGCCCCAACGCGATCCCGGCTCGCTCGTCAAGCCACGCGCCGGCATCATCCGGCCCACGATGCGCCACCTCATCGCTCATCGCCTTGACCTGCGCGCGCATCGCTTCTGCATTGAACGGCGGGCGCGTCCACAAACCGGTGATGCCGCACATACCTAAACTCCGCGCCGCGCCAAAACGTCGGCGTACAATTTTTCCGAACGCGCCACCACGCGTTCAATGTCAAAATTTTCTGCGACGCGCTGGCGCGCGGCTTGCCCGCGTTGCGCGCGTTCGGCGCGCGGCAAGCGCGTCAGCGTCAAAAGCGCCTCAGCCAGCGCGGTGGGGTTTCGCACCGGCGCCACCACGCCCGTGTCGCCGACGACGAATGCCGAATCGCCGGTGTCCGTCACGGCACACGGCACGCCACATGCCATCGCCTCGCCGATCACATTGGGGAATCCCTCGCCGAACGCCGAGGAGGACACGAGCACATCCAAGCCCGCCATCACGCGCGGCACATCGTTGCGCCGCCCCAGCAAGTGCGCGCGCGATGCGATCCCGGCTTGCTGCACCCAGTGCGCCAGTTCGGCATTTTCCGACGTGACGCGTTCGCCGGCGAGCACAAAGCGCAAGCGCGCATCCTGGGTCGCGGCGATGCCGGCGGCTTGCGCGAAGGTCGCGTAATCTTTCATCGCGTCAAAGCGCGCGACACGCCCAACGAGTAGCGCGTCGTCGTCGAGACCCAGTTCGGCGCGAAACGCCCGGCGCGCTTCGGCGTCCGGGCGAAAGCGATCCAACTCAAAGCCATTCGGCACGACGACCATGCGTCGCCCATCGTACCCGCGCGCAATGTGGTACGTGCGCCCGGCTTCCGAGTTGACAATCGTCGCGTCCGGCAAATGCGACAAGCGCGCGCCGAGTTGGAACGACAGGCGACTGAGCGGGCTGTACAAACTCAAATCCATGTCGGAACAACGAATGCCCCAAATGATCGGCACGCGCGCCAGTTTCGCGGCGAGCACGCCGTACAGGTTCGCCTCGTACATATGCGTTTGCACCACGTCCGGTTTTTCGCGCCGCAACAGCCGGTACAATTTCCACACCATGCGCGGATCGGGTTTGCCGGGCGTTTTGCCAAACGCGACGACCGGAATCCCGGCGTGCTGAATTCGCTCGCCGATGGGACCCACCGCCATCACGGATACGACGAGCGTGGCGATACGGTCGCGCGCCATGCGCGTCGTCGTTTTGTACAGCATCATTTCCGCGCCGCCGACGTTCAAGCCGTTGATGCAATGCACGACCTTGATCATTGCGGCAGCTCGCCCAGTGCGTTCATAACGTTGCGACCGTCTTCGCCCACGCGCGATTCGCTTGGTACCACGCGACCAAGTTGCGCGCGCCTTGCTCAAACGGCACTTGCGCCGTCCAACCGAGCAAACGCTTTGCCTTGCTCACGTCCGCCCAGGTTGCGTCCATATCCGCCGGGTGCGCCGGCTTGAAACGCAACTCGGCTTGCCGCCCCACCAACGTCTCAATCGTGCGCAACGCGTCCAACAACACGACCGGCGCATCGGAACCCAGGTTGATCACTTGGTAGCCGAGCGGCTTGAGGCCCAGGATCGTGCCGCGCGCAATGTCGTCCACGTACGTGAAATCGCGCGATTGTTTGCCATCGCCATACACGGTGACCGGCACGCCCTCGCTGATCCACTGCACGAACCGGAACATGCTCATATCGGGCCGCCCGGCGGGACCAAAGACGGTGAAATAGCGGAACACGGTCATATCAATGCCGTGCAAATGGTGGTAGGCGTAGCAGACATTTTCCGCCGCTTTTTTGGACGCGGCGTAAGGCGAGTAGGGCGCGTCGGTGTTGGCATCTTCGTGAAACGGACGCGTGCTCTTGTCGCCGTACACGCTGGAGGAGGAAGCCAGCACGAATTTCTGAACGCCGGTCGCGCGGCACTGTTCGAGCAAGTTGATCGTGCCGGTAACGTTCGTCTCGAAATAGACCCAGGGGTCTTCGACGGAGGCGCGCACGCCGGCGCGCGCGGCGAGATTGATGACGGCGGCGAACGGCGCGCCGGCAAACACCGCCGCGACTTGATCGCGGCGCGCAATATCCAAATGGTGAAACGTAAAGCCGGTGTTGCCTTGCAACTGCGCGAGCCGCCAGCGTTTCACCTGCACGTCGTACGCGTCGTTCAAACTATCCACGCCGACGACGGTATCTCCGCGTGCGAGCAGTTGCGCGCACACTTGCGAACCGATAAAACCGGCAGCGCCGGTCACGAGATAATTCATGTAACATGCCTCTTGAAAAGATATTCTGTGTTCGCGCCGCCAGTACTCATGACCAACATTTCCAAATTGGTCCGTTCCGCCCATCGAGCCACATCGGTTCGCTTGGCAAATTCCATCGGCCATCCGCCAAGCCAATCCACCAAGTTAGGATAAAACGCCATCCCGCGCGACTGTTTATAGCCAACGATCATCTTGAGTAGAGTCGGCAAATTCAAGGGGTTGCTGTGCAAGTTAAACCGCCAGATGTACCAAAGCTCCATTTGCCGCTTGCCAAGCCACCCCGCCTTGTTGTATCGTTGCTTCACATCGAGCCAAAATTCGGGGGTGGGGTCGACACGGATTTCGTAATCATAGAGCGCCACATAAAACAACCCACCCGGTTTGATCAATCGCGCCGCATTGTCCATTGCCTCCCACATGGCGCCGGTGTGATGCAACACGCCCCAGGAGTACACAATATCCGCCGGCGCGAATTGGTTTAGGAATGCCTTGTCCAAAATGGACCCTTGCATCACTTGCCAAGACACGGGATTACCGGCGTATTCTTTGAGTTTGGTTGCCGTCTGAACTGCCACCGGATCAAAGTCAAAACTGACAATTTTTGCCGCACCGGAACGCAACGCTGCCAGAGAATGCAAACCACTCCCGCAACCAATGTCCAAAAAGGACTTGCCTTGCAAATTATCTATTTTCAGAAACTCGAGCAGATGCTTGCGCGAAATCTCGATCCGCTCCTCGCTAAAATACTGTTTGACATAGCTTTCCCAATTCTTCCCAAAGCCAAAACGCATTGAATGAGTGCTCATCGAGACCTCCACTCACATGGAAAGGAAATCATGTTTCCGGCTGTTTGCCTATTGTGTCGCTTCGCATGAAAAGCAATGGAGTTAATACAAGTGCCATGTTCGAGCAAGTTAATCGTGCCGGTGACGTTCGTCTCGAAATAGACCCAGGGATCTTCGACGGAGGCGCGCACGCCGGCGCGCGCGGCGAGATTGATGACGGCGGCGAACGGCGCGCCGGCAAACACCGCCGCGACTTGATCGCGGCGCGCAATGCTTGCGCTAAACAGATTTCAGACTCGCAAAATCGCAGAGATTTCGCAAGTCTGAAGCGACGTTCAACGCTCAAGTTGAGTTGAACAGCGCGCGGTTGAATTTTATGCAGAACAAGAATTTTGGCAAAGTGGGGCGCAGGATTTCTCCAATGCCTTGCCAAAGATCAATCCCTTCGCCAAAGAAATTTTTGTAGGACAATTTTGCAAAATTGTCCTACGGTTTACACGCGCGCCTCGAACTGATCGCACCAAATCAACAAGTTGATCAGCCCCAGCAGTTTGAGACTGTGATCTTGGACGCGCGCTTCGTGTTCCGTCCACAACTGCTCGACCGCCGCCGGGTTGAACAAACAGCGCGCACGCGCCGAGGTCAGCGTCAAGTCGCGGAAGCGGTCGCGCAATGATGAACCCAACCAGTGCGCGACCGGCGCGTTGAATCCCTTTTTGCGGCGATCCAGAATGGCGCGCGGGATGCGCCCCGCCTGGCTCGCCTTCAGCACGTATTTTTTCTGGAACGCCTTCATCTTTAAATCCACCGGCAACGCGGCGGCAAACTCGACGATGCGGTAGTCGAGTAACGGCGCACGCCCTTCCAGCGCGTGCGCCATCGTCATGCGATCCGCTTTGACGAGGATGTCGTCCACGAGCCAGGTTTGCAAATCCACGTACATCGCTTGATCGAGATAGTGGCAAGCGGCGACGGCTTGCTGGTGCGCGGCAAAGTGGGTGAACGCGTCCGCCGCGATAATCGCCTGGTACGCCGGCGCGAGCAACGCGCGCTTGTCCGCATCCGAAAAAATCGTGCGCCAGTGATAATGCGCGCGCGGCGCGGGCAATGCGTGCCCTTGTAAAAATTGCCGCAGTTTGTAATCGAAACTGACTTTGCCGTAACTGACCGGCAACCAGCGGCTCACCGCGCGATACATCAGGCGCGTCGTCCACGCGGGCAACCAGCGCGTCCAGTGATGAATTTTATCCGCCGCGTAGGTTTCATACCCGGCGAAAATTTCGTCGCCGCCGTCGCCCGCCAACGCGACGGTGACGTGCCGCCGCGTGTACTCGGCGAGCAGATAGGTCGGGATCATCGAAGTGTCCGCGAACGGCTCGTCCGCGAAATACACGATGCGCGGTAATAATTCCGCCGCGTCCGGCAAAACAAATTCTTGGCGATGCTGCACGCCGAACAATTGCGCGACCTCGCGCGCTTCGTCCAGTTCACTGTACCCTTTTTCGTGAAAGCCGACGCTGAACGAGTGGACGGCGTGCGGATCGCGCGCCTGGCACATTGCCGCGACAAGCGTGGACGAATCTACGCCGCCGCTGAGAAAAACGCCGAGCGGCACATCGCTGATCAGGCGCAAGCGCACGGCGTCGTCAATCAATGCGCGCAGGGCTTCCGCCGCTTCCGCCTCGGAACGGAATTTATTTTTCGTGTGAAAACTTGCCGCGAGATCCCAGTAGATTGCCGGGCGCGCCGGCTTGCCTTGTTCGACGAGCAGGTAATGCGCGGCGGGCAATTTTCGCACGCCCTGCAAAATCGGCTCGGCGGTCAGCACATAGTTCAGCGCGAGATAGTGGTTGAGCGCGACGGGGTTGATCTGCCGGGACACGGCTGGGTCTTGGCACAGCGCTTTTAATTCGGAAGCGAAGAGGATGCCGCCGTCCGGCAAGGTTTGATAAAAAAGCGGTTTCTTGCCCAAGCGGTCGCGCGCCAAAAACAAACGCCGCGCGTTGGCGTCCCACAGGGCAAATGCAAACATACCGTTCAAGCGCGGCAAGCACGCGACGCCCCAGCGTTTGTACGCTTCGAGGATCACTTCGGTGTCGGACTGGGAACGAAAGTGCGCGCCGAGCGCGAGCAACTCGCGGCGCAGATCGAGAAAGTTGTAAATCTCGCCGTTGAAGACGATCCAATACGCGCCGGTCACGTCCGCCATCGGCTGGGTGCCGAGCGGGCTGAGGTCAATGATCGCGAGCCGGCGATGCCCCAAGGCAACGGGGCCCACCACTGTCACGCCGTCCGCGTCGGGACCGCGGTGCGCGAGTTGCGCGTTCATCCGCGCGACGAGTTCGCGATCGGGCGGCGCGTCCCAAGTGAGTTTGCCGCAAATGCCGCACATTCGAAAATCATTTCTCCGTGTTGGAAGCGCGTGGGTTAGAAGTTGGCGCGCGCCAAGGAATGAACAAGAGGGGCGACAACACGACGGCGAGGTAATAGGTCCACATCAGCACGTAACTGTAACGCGTCAATGATTCTTCAACTAGAGCCACGATCAGACTTGCGCCAATCGTTGCTGTAGTCAGCATTAACAAGAACAATGCGCCGGGATGTCGAAAACGCGAAACAAGCAGGCGCAGCGCCGCCAAGAGAAACACGGCGAAAAAGGCATAAACCCACCACAGGTTGCTAAAAATCCGGATGCGCCATTGGGTTAGCGTTTGGAACACGCGCCACGCGTCCGTGTCCGCCATCGTCACTTCGGTCTTGCCGTTCTTGGTTTCCGCTTTGATGTTTGCCGTAACGCTTGGCGAAAATTTCGGCGTGGGAAACATTTGCCAATAGATGCCGTTGCTGTCCCACTTGAACCGTTGGTCTATCAAATAATTTTGCGCGCGTTCCATGACCGAGTACTGCAAATTTAACTGCTGTGAAGGAGTAACGCCCCAGTAATAGATCGCCAGCATCGTATAGACGAACTTGATGTATTGCTCGGGATGTTTCTGAATGGCGTTGAATGAAACCTTGCGCGTCCATTCGCGCGCATACTCGGAAGTGTAGTTTGCATTAACGGGAGACCAGACACGAACCGCTTCGCTGTACGCGTTCCAACTAAATCCTTGGTGGAATAGAGGTTGAAGCTCTGCCGGTTCCCAAGAAGATTTCAAAATTTCGCGCTCACGCGCAGTCAGCGCCAATAGGGGATCGCTCTTTTCAATTCCCATATTGATATTCGCAGGAAAAGCCGGATCCGTCTCCCAAAAAGTGCGCGTCGCCATTGCAATGTTGGATTCCCCAAATGCACTGAGCGTAAAAACGCCAATGGTCAAGAAATTGTACAGCGCCAAGAGAAACAGCAACACCGGCAAGGGGATCAGAAATGCAAGGTCTTCGCGCCGGGAATAGCGATTCCAAAGCATAAACGCGCCCAGTAGCGCAAATGTCACAACCAGAAACAAGCCCGCCGGTTTAGCCAAAATCGCCCACGCCATAAAAAATGATGCGAGCGCAAACAGCCAGCCCCGCCGGATCACCAAGCCCAACAGCACAAATGCAAACGCGAATACGAGCGAAGAGGCATACAACGTGTCGCTTAACACTTGAGTATCATGCTCGATTGCCAACGAACAGGTTGCCCAACCCGCCATCGCCAGCGCCGCAAAAATAGACAAAGCCGGGCGAACGCGTTGGACGGCATAGATCATCGTCAAGCAACTCGCAGCGGTCAGGATGTTTTGAATCCCAATCAGCCCAAGCAGATCGGGCGTGAACAATCGCGTCAAGCGCACGAAAAGCGGATAGGCGAATGGACGAACTGCGAAAATCGGCACACGCCCGGCTTCCCAGTCCTGCATAACGCCCCAGTAGGTCAGGGAGTCAGGCGATACCCCGGGGAACGGAAAATCGGCAAAGAACCACCAGCGGCTTAGGACAAACAGGGTCAGAAACAGCGCCACCGGAACGATGAAAGGAACGCAATCTAGCGCGTGTCCAACCCGCACCAACAACTTGCCTAACTGATCCGCCAGTCGCTTGAACATTGCGCCCTATTCCTTTGCCATAATTTGCCGCAAGAGTTCCGCCAGCAAACCCAAACAAAACACTTGAATCGTCATCAGGATTCCACCGACGCTGATATACAACGGGTTACCCCAGTTCAAACCAGTCGCCAGCGTCACACCAATCAGCGTCGCCGCCAAGACACCGCCGCACATCAAGAGAAAAATCTTCAACGGATTGTAATACAGAATCGCCTGCACAATGTATTGCAGTGTCCGCAATGAATCGCGAAACAACCGCACCTTGGTCTTGCCAATCCGCTTGTGGTACGCAATGGGCAAGTAACTGACAAATTTGCCGGTCATCATATACGCCAGCGTCAGCGACGTGGTAAAGCTAAAGGTGTTGCACAGATGGCTAAAATATTCGAGACTGGTTTTGCGGGAAAAGACGCGCAAGCCGGAATTGATGTCGGGAATGCTACGCCCCGCCGTAAATTCCACCAGCCATTTGAGCCACAGCCGCATCGGCGATTTGAGCGCCGACTCGCGGTACTCCGCGCCAGTGCGCGCGCCGACGACCATATCAAACCCTTTGGCGTATTCCGCCAGTAGCGCCGCCACGCTGTCCAGCGGGTACGTCCCGTCCGCGTCGGCAATCACGATGGTGTCGGACTGGGCGGCGCGGATACCGCTTTTAAGCGCGGCGCCATAGCCCAGGTTATGCGGATGCCGCACGACCTGCGCGCCTGCCGCGCGCGCGATCTCGGCGGTTTGATCGCTTGAGCCATCATCCACGACAATCACTTCGTGTTCGATTTGACCGAGCGCCTCCGCCGCGCGCGCGACAACCGTCCGGATGGCGGCTTGCTCGTTGTATGCGGGAACGATCAATGAAATCATAGAATCTCTCGTTTTTTTCACTTGGCGCGAGCGCAAATCACTAATTGCGTGCCCCAACGTTTGAGATTCAAATAAAACAGCTGGGTCAGCACACGCGCGAATAGTTTATCATTATTAGTGTACGTTCCGCGGCTAAAGCGATTCATGCTGGCTTCCGGCGACAAATTAATCACATATTTGTAGAACGTGTGAAATGGAAATCCCCATTGCCATAGTTGCTCAACGATGAAACCATGACGCGTCAATGTTTGCTCAAGATTAGCCGCAACAAAGTGTTGGGCATGCCCCATCGCGCGATCAATCGGATAGATTTTTCCAGAAGGCACCGTCAAGATGAGCCAGCCAGAACACATTGCATGCAAATGCGCCAGCGCATCCTGATAATTGGCGACATGCTCAACAACTTCGCTACAAACAACGAGATCGAATTTTTCCGCAAGCGCGCTCGCGGCAACATCCAGCGTTTCAAATTCAAATGGCAGATTCTGACGGTTGACCTCAACCACATGCGCCGAAATATCCACGCCGACCAATCGTTCGGCTTTGTTTTGCTGGGCAAGTGCGCGCAACATTGCGCCATTGCCGCATCCCACGTCTAGTGCAGAGCGATAAGGCAAAACCCGCGTCATTTCTAAAATCAATCGGCGGCGATGGAATGGCGCAGGCGAATACTTGATCATGTCGCCCCACTGTGTCCAAGCCACATCATAATTTACAAAAGTCATCTTTTCGCTTCTCTTCTTTCGATTCGCTCAACGAACACCGCACCTGCACTCTAAAACCGTTTTGCCTTTGAACGCGTCGAGCGTAACCGGCACAATCCATTCTTCGAACAAGAAACGTTCGTCATCCTGAAAAAGCGTCCACTGTTCCGCCCACTCGGAATGTTTTTGTTGCTGGCTCACTAGTACCCTGTCAACAGCAATTTGCCGTTCAAATCCAGTACCCGCATTTCAAACGCGGGCAGGTTTTCACCCGTCCACGCCTGGTGCGTCGCCATGTCATAAAACGCGCGCCCTGCCAAGCCGTTACGTTGCCAACCAAATACCGAGGGCCACTTGTAGCCGCCTGCGTCCACCGGCAATGTTTTCAAATCTATGTTGATTTTTTTCTCGTGCGCCAACGCGTTGAGCACATCCGCCAAAGGCATTGCCGCGTTGCGAACATACGCCCATTCCGAGTTTTGCGCCAGAACGGTCTGCTCACCCGCTCGCACAGTCACGTCAAACGGCGGTTTCCAGATCGCGTACATAAACTCAACCTTGACCGGCTGATTTTCCAACGCGCGCAGTTCCGCAAGGAATGCATCCGAAACATTCACCGAATAGCGCATCGTCGTGCCCGGCGTCAAGCGAATATTGTACAACGTCATCAACACCGGCGGTTCACGCGGCGGTAAAACCTGAGGCAGGGTTGCCGGCAACAGCCAGAAAATTACGCTGGCAAAGGTCAACGCCATGAACAATCTGCGCCGCGAGACGATCAGCGCGACAAACGCTAGAACATACAACGACACAAACGCGCGGCTTGCCAGACCAAATTGCCATTTGTATGAGATCGCGGGCACATCAGTTTTGATGTACAACCCGGCTTGGCTCAACGACGCCGCGCCGCCGAACATAACCGGCGTCGGCTCCAAGCCGGTCAAACTCAGCGCGCGCGGCATTTGGAATTGCCCGATGTAATTCGGAATCCAATTCAAACTGCCGTAGTTGAAAAACGCTTTGGCGGGAAACAGATAGCCCCACGCGAACGCCGCGCTCCAAAACAACTGCGCGGCAAAAATCAGCGCGGTCAGCGCGACCAGCGCGGCGCGCCAACGCGGCGCAGACGCGCGCAGTCCCCGCGCCAACAGCGTCGCCAGCGGCGCGTAGAATAACAAACTGATGCCATAAATAATATATCCCCGCGTCGTCGAGGTGAACAGGTACGCCATCCCCGCCGCAATCGGCAAGCCGGCGAACACCACAAAGAACCACAACTCGGCGCGCGGGCGACGCACGAGAAACCACGCGAGCAAACCCAGCGCAACAATCGGCAAACATTCGAACCAGGCGAATTGGGCAAGCCCGCTCAAGAATAATTCCAAGAATTTGGCGGGATGCGGCAATGCTTCAAACCACACTTTGAGCGAATCCGCGAGTTGGTTTTGCTCGTGCCCCGAAACGTTGATCCACACCCACTTGCCGGTCACGAACGCGTTTAATACGTTCAACGCGCCGATCCACAAGTACTGCGCGCTCAAACCAATCGCCGCCGCCAGCGCAACCTGCCACCACCGATTGCGCCACACGGCGACGAGCACATACCCGGCGATGAGCGAGATGCCGGTGTTGTAACCCAGCGCGGCGAGCGCGAGGTACACGCCCAGCAGCAAATGCGTTTTGAGCGGACGCGACTCCGCCCACACTCGGGTGGCGTAAATTAGCCATAGCCCGACATAGTACGTCACAAACGGAATGGTGTGCGGGCTATAATCGTTGATGTGGATCACATAGCCCAAGCCAAGCGCGACAAAGCCAACCGCGAGGCACGCGGCAAGTTTATCGCGCGCCAAGTCGAGCGTGAATCGCCACGCAACCCACGCGGCAACTACCCAGCCCGCATAGTTGAGCGCAAGCAATCCGCCGATCATGCCGAAGAACGGCGCGAACACCGAAGCGAGATAACCATAGACCGCACGCACCGCCGAAAAGTACATGGACAAACCAGCTGGCGCGCCGTTGAACATGCGTGTCTGTTCCACCCACAACATATTCTCGGACATGAACGGCGTATCGCCAATGGCATAGTTATAGCCAAAGACGCCGTACCAACTCGAACTCGCCGGGAACATGGCACTCGTCCACGTGTACGGCGAACGCTCGCCCTGACTCCAAAAAGTGAACAGCGTCGAAGCGAATAAAAACACGATCCACGCAACGCTCTCGTACGAGGGATGGCCGTAGCGTTTAATTACCCAAGCCAAACCCACTACCCCGCCCAGCAGGACGACGGCGATCACCGGCAAAACCCAGGTTTGGCTGGTCGGCATCCCTACGACGCCGAACCCAAACGCCAACATCCCCGTAAAAAAAATTCCGGCGACTCCCAAAGTCAAGCGGGAATTGAGCGCAAGTTGCATAGCCCGATCACGCATGATGAATAATTTTTCCGCACCGTTAAATTTGCCAACCGCACACTAGCCGTGACTTGGCGCGTACGCATCCCACCACAGCACGAACGCCATCAACGCCCACAACTGCCGGTTGTTATCGCGCCGCCCTTGCAAATGTTCCGCGATCAGCGTTTGCACGTGCGCCGGGTTGAACACCCCGATCGGTTTCAGTTTTTGCGGCGCAAGCAATTCGAGCAAAATCGGTTTCAGTTCGTTCTGCAACCAATAGGGCATCGGCGGTGTAAAGCCCCTTTTCCTGCCGCGCACAATCGGGTCCGGCAAAATGCCGCGCATCGCCTGGCGCAACAAGTGCTTGGTGCGCCAACCCGGTTGCTTAACCTGGGTCGGCACGCGGCGCAGAAATTCGATCAGTTCGTCGTCCAACAGCGGCACGCGCACTTCCAAACTGTGCGCCATGCTCGCGCGATCCACACGCGTCAAATTGTCGTCGAGCAAAAATGTTTTCGCGTCCACGTACAACAATTGGCTCAACGGATCCAAGTGCGCCACCCGGTTAAAGTACCGCTCGAACACGGCATAGCCGTCGCCCGCGCCGTTGCGTTGCGCCAGAAATTCCGGCGTGAACAAGTCCGCCTTTTGATCTTCACGAAAGATCGCCTTCCACAAAAAATGCCCTTGCTGAAACGGCATTTCCGCGCCGACGACAAACCGCTTTGCCATATAGTCGAGCGTGAGGCGATCCATCGAGGTCGGCAAACGTTGCGCCAGCGGCGCGATCAAACCCCGCCGCACAAGCGCCGGCACACGGCGATACAACCGCGCCACGCGAAACGCGTAATGCGTCGGATAACCGGCAAACAGTTCGTCGCCGCCATCGCCGCTCAACACCACCTTGACCTGTCGCCGCGCCAGTTCGGAAACGAAATAGCCGGCAATCGCCGCGTAATCGCCATACGGTTCGTCAAAGCACCGCATCAAGCGCGGGAGCAAATCGCGCCAATCCAAATCAATCGTGCTATCAGTGTGGTGCGTGCCAAAATGTTCGGCGACCAAACGCGCTTGCGGGCGTTCGTCGTACGACGCTTCGCGAAAGCCGACGGTAAACGTGTGCACCGGCTCGTTCACCAGCGCGCTCATCTCCGCGACGACAGTCGCCGAATCCAAGCCGCCGCTGAGAAACGCACCGAGCGGCACATCGGCTTGCAAGTGCCGCGCGACGGATTCGCGCAACAGCGCACGCGTCTGCTCGATGTAACTGCGCTCGTCGCCGCGAAACGGTTCGGGCGTGTACGCCAAATCCCAGTATTCGAGATCGCGCACCGTGTCATTCGCAACGATCAAGGCGTGCCCCGGCTCAAGCCGGCGAATGTCTCGAAAAATGCTCCAGGGCGTCGGCACGCAAAAGTGCGACAGGTATTGATCGAGCGCGACCGGATCGAGCACGCGCGGCAAACCGGCGGCGAGCAGACTTTTAATTTCAGAGCCGAACAAAATCCCCGCGTCGGTCAACGCGTAAAACAGCGGCTTGATACCCAACCGGTCGCGCGCCAGCAACAAAGTTTGCTGGCGGCTGTCCCAAATCGCAAACGCGAACATACCGCGCAAATGCGAGAGGCAGTCCGCGCCGAATTCTTCGTATGCGTGCACAATCGTTTCCGTGTCGCTCCGCGTGCGAAAGACATGCCCGCGCGCTTCGAGTTCGCGCCCAATCGGTTTGTAATTGTACATCTCGCCGTTGTACACCACGGCGACGGTGTGATCCTCGTTCCAGATCGGTTGCGAGCCGGTGACGAGATCAATGATACTGAGCCGGCGCATTGCAATGCCGACCGCACCGTCCAGATGCAACCCGGCTTCGTCGGGTCCGCGATGCGTGAGCGAGTCATTCATACGCGCCAGGCGGCCGTGTTCCACCGGCTCGCGCGATTTGAAATTATAGATGCCGCAAATGCCGCACATGCTAGTCCCGATTCTTCAAGCGTAACGCCGCCAACTGATCCACGACGATGCCGAAAAACAAAATGTTCAGCCCTGTGCCGAGCAAGAACGCGCCCGCCGCCGAAACCTGCGCCGTTTCGAACAGCGTCCGCACCGTCCACACCAAGCCGACGAAAAACGTGATCAGCGCGGTCGGCACGAAAATTCGCAACGGGTTGATCATCGTCGAGATGCGAACGATCATCAACACAAAACGCAAACCGTCGCGGATCGGGCGAATCTTGCTCGTCGTTTCTTTCGGGCGCAAGGTCGCCACAATCGGCGTGAACGTGACGTTGTACCCGGCGCTGATAAACGCGAGTGTGCTCGTCGTTGGAAACGAAAAGCCGTTCGGGTACAGGTGAATAAATTCGAGCGCCTTTTGGCGATCCAACACACGAAACCCCGAAGTCACATCGGGAATGTCGCGCTCGGACAGGAAACTGGCGAGCGCGCAAAACAACCAATTGCCCAGTTTGCGATGGCGCAACGCCGCACTGTCGCCGGTGCGCGCACCGACGACGAGATCGTGCGTGCGCGCCAAATGCACCAGTGTCGGCAACATTTCCGGCGGATGTTGACCGTCCGCGTCAATAATGATCACCTTGGCGGCGGTGAGCGCGCGCAACGCTGTTTTGACCGCCGCGCCGTTCCCCTTGTTGTACGGATGCGTCAGCACTTGCGCGCCCGCCGCGCGCGCCGCTTCGCCCGTGCCATCCGTCGAGCCGTCGTCCACGACGACGACCGGCGCGCCGGGCATTGCCGCGTGAATGCGCGCGATGATCGCGCCCAGCGAATCGGCTTCGTTGTACGCCGGGATCACAATCGCGTATTCGGTTGCATCGAGTTCGGTCGAAACATTCATCGGCACACTTTATGCGAGCAA
>CAIKBD010000118.1 GCA_903825565.1 uncultured Anaerolineales bacterium
GCGTGCGCCCGAACATGGTGACGTTCGGTAATGCGCGTGCACGCGCCCAACACGCCCGATCCGTTTCGGCGATCAGCGGCACCATCACCATCACGAATTGATATTCGGGCAAGCGTTCCGCCAAATCCAGCATCCGCGACGGGCGGCGCACGCGATCATCCGAACTGCCGACCCACAGAATCGTTTGCGCGGCGGGGTTGCGCGGAAACGCCAGTGCCAGATCAATCGGATTCCGCACCTGCGTCGAGTCGCGCCCGTACACGTTTTTCAGTAAGGCGGCTTGATTGGCATTTTGCACAAGATGCGTCGTGGCGTAGCGAATCGCGTACGCGCGCAGGTAATTCGGTACGCCGTACAAACCCATTTTGCCGTAATCGGCGGCGAACGCCGGATCGTAATCAATATCCGAGCCGGCAAGCAAGGCGTATCGCTTGCCGCGCGCTCGACAATAGCACGCCAATTCCGCCGCCGTGAAATTGTTTCCCGGCGACATGTAAATATCGGCATTGACAGCGTCAAAAATGGCAATGTTCTTTTTCTCGACAATGTATTCGCCGATAAAATCAAACGTCTCGAACACGAGCCAGCGCGTGCGCCGCCAATTCTCGCGGAGGTTTGCCGCCGCATTTTGAAAACCTACTGTGATCGCGCTCAGCGCGCCGGACGTTCCGTTATGCACTGCGCGCCCAAGCCACTGCCGGCGACTTGCAGTGTGCGCGGCAAGCCACGCGTCCAAACTGGGCGCCGCACCCTGGGTCGGCGCAAGGTTCACGACAAGCGGAGTCGTCAGCGCATTCGGCGCGCTGGGCGCGGGCGGTTCGGGGTCACGGTGTGGATTGGGCTTGCCCAACCACGCGTACAGCGTCACACCCGCATATCGCTCCACCGGCGGCTGCCCGTGATCCCAGACGACCATCGAAACGTCAAAATTGCCGCGCCGGGCAAGCCCTGTGGCAATGGCATAGGTGCGAACCTCCCAACCGCCGAAATGCGCCCCGGCTACATTCGGGTTAAAGAGCGGATAGCAAAAAGGGCTAACGATGCAAACTTTCGGTTTGGAATCAGGCATCCGCACGCCTACTTGCCGGATGCGCGCTGAGCGCGCTTACGCCAATTCTGTCGCCACACCAACAGATCAAACAACAGCCAATAGAATATCAGCCAGAACGCTTCGTGGGAATAATGTGGCAAACGCCGCACATACCGAACCAAGCGCAACGTCCAGCGCTTGCCGCCTTCGCGAATATTCCACCCCCACACGCGAACTCGGGTGACAATCGCGCCATGTTCTATCTTACTTACGATCAGCCCCAACCGCCGGACTATCTGTCTGGGAATTTGCCAAAAAAGAATATAGAGCACACGGTATTGCCGCACCCAGCCGTGCCACCGTTCAAACCACCCGAGCAGGCGAGCGGGAATCATTTGCCGCTCCACAACCGTTGGTACAACTGCGAATAACGCTCCGCGACGCTCTCCAACGAATACAAGCGCTCGATGGTCTGGCGCGCGCCCCGCCCCAAACGTTGCGCCAGTTCGGGATCGCGCATCACGCGCGCCATCGCGTTTGCCAGCGCCTCCGCTGATTCCGCCGAAATGAGCAAACCGTTTTCCTCGTCGCGCAAAACGTCCTCTGTTCCGCTCACCTTGGTCGCAATTACCGGCAATTCCATCGCCATCGCTTCGAGCAAGGAATTGCTCAAGCCCTCACCGCGACTCGGCAAAATAAAGCAATGCGCAGAATGGTACACGTCCTTGATCTTGGGCTCGACCGGATTGAACTCGACCAGATGCGCGACGCCCAACTCGTCCGCCAATCGGCGATAATCGTGTTCAGGATATTCGACGCCATGCATCGCCAGTTTAAACGGCAAATCCGCGCCGTATTGTTCCAACAGTTTGAGCGCTTGGAGCGCAATATCAATTCCTTTTTGCGGTCCGCGGCGTCCAATCAAAATAAACCGAAATTGCTCGCGCGGCGGGAACGGCAGAGTCCGTTTGAAAAAATCGCTATCTACGCCGTTCGGAATCCGCTGAATCTTTTCGCGTGGAAAACCATAGCGAATCAATTCTTCTTCCACTTCACGACTAATCGCCACGAACGCGTCCGCCTGACCCAAGACCTTGCGCGCGCGCTCAAATCCATCGAACGTGGAAAAGAGCGCCAGGTCACCGTACTCGCCTGCACAGGCAATCTTGATCAAGCATTTTTTGCGAAAGAACCGCGCGACGACAACCGCGACAACCGCATGACCAAACATCATGTGCACATGCAAAATGTCGTAGGATTTACGATTGTGGACCAAGTAGCGGAAAGTTTCCTTGACTGCCGTCGTGATCTGATAGGCAAGGTGGAACGGCGTGCGGTGAATCGCCATGCCATCGCGCCGCTCTTCGTACGACGATGCGGAATCGCGGTAATTCGTCAACACCTGCATCGAATGGCCCCGCTTGGCTAATTGGATCGCCAAGCGCTCCGCCTGCAATTCCGCACCGCCGATAATCGGGCGAAACAGGTGAATGATCATCATCCCGCGCGGTTTGACGGGGTCTATCTGGGTTTCCCAAGCCTTGCGGCAGACGAGCGTCCGCATATTAAAATCGGAATAGAGGTTGCGGTACCAGCCGTATAAAAACCGAAACGGACGAATGACGGTTGGGTATTGATTAAAGTACGTGTCCTCGGCAAAGCGCGCCTCGGCATAATCTACGCGCGCATAATCCAAAATTTGCCGGCGCGTGAGATAGTTAGTGTGGCTATGCAGATACTCGTAATTAAGTCGCGTCGTTTCCGCCGCGTTCAACCCTTGCTGAAATTCGTTGCGAATGCCGGCTTGCGCCCACAGGCGCAACCACCAGCGCGCCTGAATGAGCGACGCGAACGGCACATAGACGTGCGATTCCTTGGGCGCGTACTTGCCCGGAAACACGTGCAAGGCACACCCGCCCGGCTTTAAGACGCGCGCGATCTCTTTCAGCACGGGCGCATAGTCCATCACATGCTCGAGCACCACCTTGCTAAACACCACGTCAAAGGTATTGTCCGGAAACGGAATCCGGTACGGATCGCTTTCCGTTTGGCGAATAATACCGTCAGCGAGATATTGTTGGAGCGCGGCATCGGGCGTTTGGGAAAACTCAATATCGCAACCAAACACTTGATAGCCCATGCCGCGCAATTCGCTCAACTGTGTGCCACGTCCACACCCAAAGTCGAGCATCACCGATTGCGCTGTCGGCACATAGCCAGTCGCATCCGTGATTATTTTAATTTGCCAGGGACCATACTGCCAACCACTCATCCTATTTACTCTGAATCAGCAATGCGCTGGCAGAGTGCCAGCGCCGCGAAAGTTTGTGCCGGCTCATTCGCCCGCACATTTCGGATATTCATGCTCAATCGGCGCGCCGGGCATTGCCGCGTGAATGCGCGCGATGATCGCGCCCAGCGAATCGGCTTCGTTGTACGCCGGGATCACAATCGCGTATTCGGTTGCATCGAGTTCGGTCGAAACATTCATCGGCACACTTTATGCGAGCAA